>JAYGDV010000345.1:0-13803 GCA_046582735.1 Planctomycetota bacterium | reverse complement strand
GATGGAAAGGTCCACGAGATTACCCGGCAGGTCGAGAAGCCCAATGGACTCGCCTTGAGTCCTGGGCAGGGGATCCTCTACGTGGCCGACCACAACAACGGAACGGACAGGATTGATCCCACTCTTTCGCCGCCGAAGCAGGGATCGATGAAGCTCTATGCCTTCGGTCTCGATGACAAGGGACTGGTTACCGGGCCCCGCAGAACGCTGATTGATTTCGGTGCGGAAAAAGGGATCGATGGTATGACAACGGATTCGAAAGGGAATCTCTACCTGGCGCTACGCAGCTCCACCCGCCCGGGGATCCTTATCGTCGACCCGGCTGGAAAAGAGCTGGGGCACATCTCCACCCGTAACGCCCCGGGACTGCCCGAAGGCGCCGAGGGGCTGCCGAGCAATTGCGTGTTCGGCCGGGGCTACCAGGCCGGAACCCTCTACCTGACCGTGGACACATCACTCTACAGGATTCGGCTCAATGCCATGGGGAACCACCTCCCCACCGACACCCAGAGAAAACTGCTCGGTGTCCTGCGCAGGGAATTCATCGCCATCACTCCCGGCGAAGGAATCTACCCCGCCTCTTTCGAGATGGGACGCCGGGGCGGCCCCGCATCCGAGTCTCCTGTTCGGAAAGTAAAAATATCCGCCCCATTCGAGGTGGCTCGCTACGAGGTTCCCCAGGACCTCTGGGAAGCCGTGATGGGGTTCAATCCCAGCCGCTGGAAGGGGAAGAGAAACTCTGTCGAGGTTCTCGATCTCGCAGATGCCGCCCGCTTCTGCCAATGCGCCACCATCCTCATGCGGTCAACAGGTCTCATCTCCGCAAAGGACCGTATTCGCCTGCCCTCCGAAGCTGAGTGGGAGTATTTCTCCAGGGCGGGAAGCCGTACGCTGTACTCTTTCGGTGACGATGGCGCGAAGCTCGGTGACTATGCCTGGTTCCACGGCAACGCCGCCGGAAACGATCCCCCCGTTGGCGCCAAGAAACCGAACCCATGGGGACTCTACGATATCCACGGCTACCTCTGGGAGTGGTGCGCCGACCCGGCCCACCCCGACTACAGCAAGGCGCCGGCCGATTCCCGGCCCTGGCTTGACGGGGGCACCCGGGGACAGGGCGTGCTGCGTGGAGGCAGCTGGAAAGACAATGCCCCCTCTCTTTCCTCATCCTTCCGCCGGCTGATCCCGGCAAGCCTGAAGGACGATGCCGTCGGGCTGCGCTGCATTCTCAGCCGGCAGTAGGTCAGGCTGATTGCTGCTTACCGTCACTACCAGCCGAACCCTCCCCGGCGATCAGGATGATCTTGTCACCCGCAACGGGGTGTAAACCGGAATCGCTGGTAAAGACCTCCAGGCCTCCCTTGGAATCGATGAGGAAGAGCGGAGTGCAGGATTCTCCATACCGCGCCTGGAGAGCTTCAAAAGAAAACTCGTCGCCCAGGTTGACGGCCTTCACAACTCCCCCATCCAGGAAGAGCTGCTCGAGGGCGGGGTAGGTCAGGCCTCCAGTGCCAAGCTCCCTGCACCTCAGATGGGTATTGGCTCCTGCTGCGGGTTCAGCCGCCACCGTGTCGCTGAGCTGGTAGAGTTCCCTGCGTTCGAACACCTCTCTGAAATGCAGGGCCGCAAGGCAATTGGCGTCATCGTTGGGCGTCAGGGCAACCAGGCGGTTGATGGCCCCCAGGTCCATCTCCTCGGCGGAATCCTCAGAGAGCACATTGCCCAGGAAGGTGTCGAAACCTTCCATCTTGGCCTTGTTGATATTTGCCCTGTTGCTGTCGGCAAGAAGAACACCGACACCCTGGTCGCGCAGGACTGCGGCAATCTGCCGTGCCCAGCTATGCGCGCCGATAAAAAGAACACCCTGCGGATTCGCAAGCGCAACTCCCAGGCGAATTGCCAGCGGGCGCGCAGTCAGTCCGTAAATGAAGATCGTCGAGCAAATCAGGAGGAAGGTGACAGGAACCAGCTTCTCAGCACCCTCTACTTCTCCCGACAGGCTCAGCGCGAAAACAGAAGCTACCGCCGCCGCCACAATTCCCCGGGGTGCCATCCAGGACAGGAACAACTTCTCCCGCAGGCTGAGACCAGAGCCGATCGAGGAAATAAATACCGAGGCCGGGCGAACCAGGAAGATCAGGGAGCCGGCAAAAAGAACCTCCCTCCAGCCGAGCTCCTGGAGTTCTGCCAGGGTGATCCGGGCGGAGAGAACGATAAAAAGAGCTGAAATGAGCAGCACCCGGAGGTTCTCCTTGAACTCGATGATATGCCTGACGGCAACCCATCTCTGGTTGGGAAGGCAGAGCCCCATCACGGTAACACCGAGAATGCCGGACTCCGGGGCGAGCTTATTCGACAAAGCGAAGACGACGACAACGGTCATCAGGGTGATGGCGCTCTGCAGGAAATCAGGGATCAGGTACCTCTTCAGGCAGAAGAGCAGTCCTCCCGCGCCGACAATCCCCAGCCCACCCCCGATCAATGCTGCCTGCAGCAAGCCCCCCACCGCCGGCAGCAGCCCCGGCTCCCCGGATTCTTTCAGGAAGAAGGCCTGGAAAACGAGTACTGCAACAATCGCTCCGAGTGGATCGTTGAGGATTCCCTCCCACTTCAGGATATTCCTGATCTGAACTCCCGGCCTGACCTGCCGCAAGAGGGGCAACACCACCGTCGGCCCCGTCACGATCAGCAATGCTCCGAAGAGAACCGCGAGCCTGAAATCGAAACCGAGAATCCAGCAGGCAGCGGCCGTGGTCAGCCCCCAGGTAACCAGGGCCCCCAGCAGGATCAGGCTGAGCACCACCTTCCCGGTTTCACGAAGCTCCGAAACCCTGAGGGTCAGGCCTCCTTCGAAGAGGATGACGGCCACCGAAAGCGACACGATCGGAAAGAGTACATTTCCGAACAGCTTCTCAGGGTCGATGAAACCAAGACCCGCCTGCCCGGCAGCGAAACCCGCCGCCAGCAGAAAAAGGATGGAAGGCAGCTTGAGACGCCAGGCAATCCATTGCGCTCCCAGCCCCAGCACAACGATCGCAGCGAGGCTCCGCAGTATGATTTCTTGTTCCTCAGACAAAAGCGAAACCGTCCCGGGTAATTGAAAAAAACCACCGGAAGGATAACACAGAGGACCTCTAAACCCCTCCAAACCAGCCCTGAACCCGCTGTTTTGCTGGATTCCTGCGATGTTGGGTATTTTTACGCTTCGCAGAATTCAACTCTAGCTGATAATTGAATATCAGGTCTGAATACATGCGCCCAAGGGCGGCGCAACTAACAACCAGCCAGCCACAATTAGTTCCTGGCCAATGAACACTCGAATACTACTTAATAACTGTCCCCGGTTGCGGTGGGCTGTCCTGGCGGTAATGGCTCTTTTTGCGGGTCATGATTCGCTGCCGGGCCAGTTTCGCACTCCCAATCTCATTTCAGCGAACGTGGATGCCGGTTCCTATTGCCTCGGAACCGATCTCTTTGAGAATCTTCACATCGCCTACGTAACCGAGGGAGTTCTCAATCTGCACACCCTCCTCGCCGATGGAAGGGTGACCGATCTCCTGGTTGCAGCCGATTCTGCCCAGCCTGATCTCGATTTCTTTTCAGTAAGCCTCCACCTTTCCTACCTTCACCGAAGTGTTCCCGCCGACGAGGATGGACCCGGTAGTGAGGTCTGGTATTCAGCCCAGATCGGCCGGACATTGCGCCAACCCGAACGCGTCTCCGCGGACGGTGAACGCTGTCTGAACCCCGTCATCGAACTGAACCCACGGGGAAATCCACATTTCGCATGGGAGGCACTTACGCCCCTGGGCGAAACCAGTATCCAGATCGCCACCCTCGCTGGCAGGATCGCAGACCTCGGCCCCGGGACGAATCCGGAGCTGGTGATCGATTCCAGGGGCGGGCTGCATGTTTTCTTCCTGCGTAACGGGGTGATTCATTACACCCACGATACCGAATCAGCCGTGGCACGGACCTTCCCTGAGGCTGAACCCATCAGCGATGAAATCCCCGGGCCCCACTCCCCACCCCGGGTCGCAGCAACAAGCACCCCGGATATTTTCCTAGCCTTCTCCGCCGATGGCAATTTGTACATCGCCGGCAATGAAAACGGAGCCTTCGAGAGACCTTTACTCATCGACTCTGGCGGAGCCCGGTCCCCATCGCTCCATATTGATTCGACGAACAACCTGACGCTCTCCTACCAGAAAAACGGAGACCTCTACCATCTGTGGGGAGAGCCAGGTGACCTGAGTATCCCCGAACAGATCCTCAGCAGCCCTGAAAATGAGGTGGCACCGGAAAATTCCACCGACAGCTTCGGTAACCACCCCGTGGTATTCGTACGGAACGGCTCGCTCTACATGACAACCGATGCCCTCCCGCCACAGGCCGCCTTCAGCACCTCCCGGGTAGCAGGCGTTGCCCCCATAGAGATCCAGCTGACCGACGAGAGCTCCGGAGACCTGACCTCCTGGCTCTGGAGCTTCGGAGATGGGAGTGCCAGCGTATTGCAGAACCCGGTCCATACCTACGAGGAGCCCGGTGAATACAGGATCCGGCTTACTGTCAACGGCCCCGGAGGCAGCAGCACAACCGGGCCGGAGCAGGTTGTGCGGGTCGTCGAATCACAGAACAGAATGTGGATTGGAGATGTCAGGGTCTACCCCGGCCTCGAGGCGGTCTATATCCCTGTAGAATTGTCCCATGATGTCCCGGTACAGGCCCTGCAGGTGGCAGCAACCTTTGATCCGCAGTTTATCGAAGTAGTCGATGTCGATTATCTCCTCGGTGACCTGCGCCACCTCAATCCGGAACTTCTTGCCTTCAACATCTCCAACGACCCGCAGCTGCCCTATGTAACATCGGGAATCATCTTCGATATCGAGCCTCCCTACGATGGACGCACCCTTGCTCCCGGAACGAACCAGAGACTTCTGAACATTGTCGCGGATATTTCTCCCCTCGCGCCAAGCGGAGGCTCAGCGCCCTTCAGGCTTACCAATGGAGCAGGTGAGCCACCGCTTGAAAACATCCTTACCGTTAACTCGCAAACGGTTCTCCCCCGTCTCGAAAACCGAGGAACCGTGTTTTTCGAGTCGATCGAGTTGAGAGCGGAGGCCTTTGTGAGAGGCGATACAAACGGCAACCAGCTGGTAAATATTTCCGATGCCGTGGTCCTGCTCGGCTACCTCTTCCTGGGAGGAGAACCGGTGACCTGCCTCGATGCAGCCGATTCAAACGACAGCGGAACCATCAATGTCGCTGATGCAGCCTATATTCTGAACTTTCTCTTTCGCGGAGGTACGATGCTGCCGCCACCCTATCCCAACCCCGCGCTGGACCCCACACCGGACGCCCTCAACTGCACTCCGTAATCACCCGGGCCTGCTCGCCCGGCAGATACCCCTGCAAAGCTCAGTTGCAGTTCACTCGCCCGCGCTTTTCCCCACCAAGCCGGTTAAACAACCTGGTACGAGATTTCTCGGTCTTCTCAACCTGCTTGCGGAGCTTTTCCCTCTTTTTCCGGACCATCTCCAGACGCTTGCGGCTCTCGACAATGACCTCCTCCATAATATCCAGGATCTCTCCGAGGCGGCCCTCGAGGAAGATGTCATGGAACAGGGAGCCAAGGAAATTAACAAGCATGGGCTCGAACTGGGAGAACTCGAACTCCATGTTCACCACGCATACCAGCTCTTTCTGAGCCAGCTTCAGGTTACGGTTTGCACCGTAAACCATCTCCCTGGCCCGGCCGATATTTGAATGCCTGAAGAGTGTCCCCCTGTAGTCGTTGTCAATCCAGCTCTCGACATCAAACGCGCCCTTCGCAGCTGTCAGGAAATTACTCGCACTCACGAGATAGTCCACGTTGCGGCTGAGATAGGCTATGGCATCGTCGACATTGATCGCATCTTCGGTCAGACCATTCCACAGGTACTCTGTTTTCTTGAACTCCTCTCCGACCTTGCGCAGGCGGGAGGATTGAACCGGGGCTACACTCTCAAGTGCCTCGTGCCGTTCCTCCAGGAGGACCTCGCGCTTGCGAGCGAGACCGTTAAAGGTCTCGAAACGCGCCTCTATATCTTCCTTTTCCCTTCTCAGAAGCTTGAGCTCCTCGCGCACCATTTCAACCGCACCCGCTGCGATGAAATCATCCTTAGAGCGCAGGAAGAAAGGCCCGAGCTTCTCGATACTCTGCCGTTCAACTGCGATCTGGTTCCCGATTTTCGGATAAGGAAGATCCGAAAGCTCGGTATAGCACCCCTCATAGCTCTTGATGAACTGATCGAGAACTTCAAGATCCGTCTCGAGAAACATCACCTGGCGGTTCAGACGACGCTTTTTCTCGAGCTTGATCTCGCAATACCCCGTCTCCTTCTCGATTTTTTCAATCTTGCGAACCATACCTTATAACTCCATCCGAGGGTAACAACCGCCCCATCTGTGAATTTCAGAGAGGCGGTTGGAGTCAATTCCCGCCGGGAACTGCAGGTTGATCCCCTGCATCGTCCCGGAACAAAGCCCTGACTCAAGTGTCCCGATTTTACCTTCCCGGAAAACAACCTCTGGTTTCCTACTGTGGAAACCAGCAAATCCGGGATTTCCTGTGCGATAACATCAAGTCTACCGCCTCGAGATATTCCTGCAGAAAAAAGGCCCTCCAGGGATCAATACTGCCGCCAGGATAATCCCCACAAGTCTTTCAAAAACATGGTGTTATAATTTCTTCTCGGAGCTGCTCTAAAAAACGGGATAGAATAATTCCAGAAATCAAAAAAACTTGTTTTAGAGTCCTCCGGATACCGAATATAGACCGATGACAAGAGTGGGTTTCCACCCACCGGTCGGCTTTTTTCACCCTCATACCACTTTTCAATCACTCAACATGACAGCCCTGAAGCCTCTTTTCATTCTCCTGGCCCTCAGTCCTGCCCTGGCAGCTGACCCCGGTTTCGGCTGGAAATTCGACCGGGGCTATAAGTACCTGTGGATCACCAACGGCGAGAAGATCGGCGAGACTGTTTTCCGGTTCAGTCGCAAGGAAGGCGCTGCCGGAGCCCCTGAGTACTACCAGCTGGCCAGCAGGAGAAAAATGGAGGGCGGCGGCAGGATCCAGGATTCCTCCACAACAATGGTCTTCGCAAAAGACGGCTCCCCAACGAGCTACCATGAGGAGACTCGTTTCCGCCTGGCGTCCGAAAAAAAATTCGCTTCCCTGCAGGAAATCAGGATCCGGTTCGACAATGGAAAGGTCACCACCACCTTCGTCAACAACGGGAATAAAGAAGGCGCCTCGAAAAAAGAACTGGCTGTCGGCAAGGATACCTTTCTCTTTTCAACTCTCTGCCAGGAGCAATGGAACCTCTTTACCAGGAAGCTCGACAGCAGGGGCCCCACCAGCATTGAAACCTTCTACCCGGAATTCGGCGAGGTCATGAAAATCGAGTTCCGGCCCGAGGTCGCAAGCGCACCGCTGAAGATCGGCAAAAAAGAGATCCCGGTTACCCGCTTTTCCTTTGAAGCGAAGAAATGGAAATGGACGGGGAACATCTGGGTGGATTCCAGGGGGCGCATGCTCCAGTACACCTCCGGGCCACTGAAGATCGTCCTGACGGGAAAGATCGACTGAGCCTGCCCCCAAGCTGCCGGCACCCCCCTATTTTTCGACCAGGGACATGAAACGTTCCAGGCGCTCAAAGTGTTCGTCGACGATCCTCTTCAATACCGAGAGATCCTCACGACCCCTCTCATCGAAATAGAAGTCCTGTTCGTGGGGCTTCAAGCCGAAGACGGGGTAGACCACGAACATTGAATAGACCCTGCTCATCTGGAGAATTCCACTCAGCAGGCCCTCGATCCGGTTATAGCATTCCTGGTATTTCTTCACCGCGCTTTCACTGTCCTCGCTCCTTCCCCTGTGCTCCTTCAGCAAGGCCGAGAGACCCGGGCGCCAGCTCTCGTCGAGATAAGATCTCCAGTGGGTCTCCGCAAACCCACCATCTTTCCCCACCAGGGTCTCATGAAACCAACCAGGGCGTTCCTCGTTTCGACTGGACAGCAGCTGCGGGTTCCATCCCTTGCCGAGCCTGAGGATTTCATCGACCCGGGAACGCAGGCCATCGCGGTAACGCCGGGCCTCCCTGACCATGCGGACAGTATAGACCTGGACCTCGTGGTCCTCTTTTTCAGCGACCTCCGGTTCACCGATGAATACCCAGGAATTGGAAGACACCTCGCCCAATTCCTGGAGAACGCCCTCTCCCAGTTTCTTTTCCAGCTCAACGATCAAATCCGGATCTTCAACAATCGCGTTGAAGCTAGCCGACATCTCATGCAAACCCGAATACCAGCGCTGCCGGGGTGCAAGGAAAACAGTCCCCTCCCAGTTTCCTCCCTGTGTTACGACCGCAGGGTCGAGACAGCTGGCAACCCGGAATCCATCAAAAAGCAGGTGGGTATAGATACCCGCTCCTGGAGGCAGGGTGGTATTTCCCTTAATGGAAACCCGCCCTCCCGCTCCCCAGTCTTCGACAAGCACCACTCCAATCTCAATCGAGATTCCCTTCTTCGCGGATTTGGTTCCTTTTTCGCGAGCAGTATTCGAAGGCAGCTGGAGGGTCCATTCTATTCGTGACGGTCTCGAAGCCAGCAATTGGAGAGCGGCACCTTGCGCCACTCCCGCCTCCGGATCATCTCCAACGAGGACATTGTCAAATTGTGCGATCAGCTCCCCCCCCAGCTCGATGAGCAGCTTCACCGAGCGCCCACGCCTGGCAGGAGGAAGAACAAAGCCCCCATCTGCAGCCGAGACAACACTCTGAGCCCCCACCGTTAACTTCAGCCCGGGGAGCGGATCCCCTCCCGGAAGGCAGGCTCTTCCCCGCACTGCGAGCTCCCGGGGTTCCAGGACTTCAGGCTTCGGCAGTTCAATCTCTACAGGTTCCTCCTCTTCCTCCAGGTCATAGACCAGCCGATGCTCAGAAAACTCCGGGGTTTCCTGGAGCAGATCCTGGAAATAATAAAGCCCCAGCACCAGGGGTATGAGCAGGACGAGGAAGCCCAGCAGGGACAGGTGAAGGTTTGACCGGCTCTTACTCAAGCTCTCTTCCCTCTGTTCAGGCCTTCGTGCAGTCAACCGGGAGCGGACATGAAGGCAGGCCGCGCGAATAGATGGTATGTTAACACCATCAGGAGAATCTAAAAAGACCCCGGCGAGACCTGAGCCCCCCCTTAAAGACGGCCCGCTAACCGACCCTGTTGCAATCAACCATGAATCCGACCAACAGCATCCCCGTCTACACCGATAGGGTTTTTCTTGAACACAACACGGGACCGGGACATCCAGAGCGGGCGGCCAGGCTGGAAAGTTGTCTCCAGGCCCTGAAAAAATCTGAAAGTCTCTCCGGGAAGCTGAGCTGGAGCACTGGAAGACCGGCAACACAACGGGAAGTTCTACGGTGCCATCAAGACCGGCATTATGAAAAGATCCTCAAGGCCAGGGGACTCGAGGGCCGATTCGATGCGGACACTGTCCATTCGGAAAAATCTGCGGATGCATCCCTCCTTGCGGCAGGCTGCCTGCTCTCAGCAGTTGAAGCCTGCTATGGAGGAGAACATGCCGCGGCATTCTGCCTTGTTCGCCCTCCCGGGCATCACGCCACCCCCTCGAGGGCGATGGGCTTCTGCCTTTTCAACTCGGTGGCCATTGCCGCCAGGCACCTCCAGCAGATGGGCTGCCGGAAAATACTCATCATCGACTGGGATGTTCATCACGGCAATGGAACACAGGACATCTTCTATGCCGACCCCACTGTTTTTTATTATTCGCTCCACCAATCGCCTCTTTACCCCGGGACCGGGGATGCAGGGGAAAAGGGAGAGGGCTCCGGCGAGGGGACCACTTTGAATCGTCCGCTGAAGGCCGGCTTCGAGGCCGGAGCCTACCGGGAGCTCTTCAGCCGGGACCTTGACAGAATCTTTGAAAACTTTGATCCGGATTTTGTCCTCATCAGCGCCGGATTCGATTCCCATGCTGAGGACCCCCTCGGCGGGCTCACCCTTCGCAGGAAAGATTTCGCATGGCTCACCCGGAATGTTCGGAACCGGGTTTCTCCAGGCAGGCTGGTCAGCGCTCTTGAGGGCGGTTATAACATCGATGCTCTCTCCCGTTGCGTTGTCTCCCACCTGGAGGCTCTTCTGCCCGGAAACAGGCCGGACATTCAGATAACGGGGAAAAAATGATAGAATGGCTGTCGGGCACCGGCAAAAAGATCCGGGCCCGGCCTGGTCTCTCGGGATCGTCTGAACTCCTGAAAGGGAAAACATGAAATACCTGACCTTCATCACTGCCCTCTGCCTGCTGGCATTGCTGCCACTATCCGGCTGCGGTGAAAAGACTCCTGCGCCAGGGGAAACTGGGGAGCCCTCCGCGCCTGCAAAAGAAGCTTCTCCTGAGCCCACTCCTGCCGAGGTGGTCAAGCCGGCCGTTCCTGCCGCCGAGCCCGCCAACCCTCCTGCTGAACCGGCAGTGGCTGAGAACCCGGAAGAAGAAGAACCAAAGCCAGCCATCAGTAGCGCAATCGAAAGCCTCACTGGCAGCCTCGGCTACAACCTCGATGGCCAGGAGGAGGGAGATCCGAAATCCGAGCTTGAAAAAGGCCTCAGCCTGCAGAAACAGGGACGCTATACAAAGGCTCTCGAAGTTCTTGGGCGGGCCGTCGCGATGAAAGGTGAGGAGAGCTTGCGGGCAGAGATCCTGCTCGAGCTGGCGGAAACCTATTTTCGGCGCGGCAGAGATGCCCAGCAGGAATCTCTCGAACCCGGAGAAGTGGTGGAAGAACCGGATACCAGCCTCGAAACCAGCGCGGTTCTTTTCAAGGAGGTCGCCAGGCGCTACAAAACCGAACTCGATTTTTCAACGCAGGCCGCCTACATGGCCGGCTCCTGCTACCTGCTCCTTGGCGATCACCAGCGCGGCCTGAAAGCCTACAAGTCGGCCTTCGAGGACATCCCGAGGACTTCTAAATACCGCTCCAAGGCGCTGGAGCGAGCCGGGGTCTGCTATGCCGGGGTCGGAAACCATGTCCAGGCCCGCCTCTTCTTCGAAAAATATATAAGGGATTATGGCGCGGACTCCAAGCTCGCCTACACGGTAACGAAGATCCGCAACAAGTACCTGCCGAACCTGACTCTTACAGGTAGACCAGCCCCCCCGATCCGGGCCACCAGCTGGCTCAATGGACATATCACCGGCGGTCTCGAAGAACTGCGTGGCGAAGTGGTCGTCGTCACCTTCTTTTCCACCTGGTGCAACCACTGCAAAAGTGAATTGCCCCGGCTGAGAAAGGATGTGGAAAAGTGGTCCAAGCGGGGAGCAGTATTCATCGGAGTAGCCAACCCAAGCGACCCCAAGGGAAAATCACCCGTAGATGTTTATGTAAAAGTAAACGAGGTGCCGTTTTTCGATGTCGCTCTTGATGAGGGAGGGCGCAGCTGGAGGCCCTACCATGTCAGCGGACTCCCCGCTGCCGCGATCATTGACCAGGACGGGATCCTGCGCTGGCGTGGACATTACACCTTCATGGGGCAGAGCCTCCTTGAAGAGCTACTCCCTGAATAATCCCTCCCATAGCGGAAATGGAACGGAGCCTTCGTTTTGGAGGCTTTTGCGGTAAAATAGGGCTGCTGTATTTCCCTGATTCGTCCGGTTTGGGCTGGCGATCGGGGTTCAGGCCCCGATGTTAGTACTGTGGTAGTGATTGGATCGGCACCTGAATGGTATCCAGTCTCTGAGCAAGTCGTCCGTCGTAACTCGAAAACGACCTGCTGCTGTAGAAATAATACAAAAAATGGCCGGGAAAATTTCCGTGCAGGAACGAAGTGAACGGGAAAGAACCCGGGGGTTGGAATCAGGAAGACGAGTTTCTCGATAAGGAAAATGCCCGGCAGAATCTACATGAACTCTCCCGGCAATACCCCAGATGAACAGTAAACAACGAATCCTGTTCCAGCTGGTTTCAACAGCTCTGATCGCCACAGTCGTGATGGGCCGGAGCCGGCACGCCCTAGCGGTCGACTGCAACCGCAACGGTGTCGAAGACCGCGCCGATATCACGGCCAATACGAGCCCCGACTGCAACGACAACGGCATTCCCGACGAATGCGAATTTGCTCCTCTCCAGTTCGGCCTTCGCGAGCAGGCCATCACCGTGGGGCGGTTCCCCAGGGCCATCACCTCCGGGGACTTCGATGGAGACGGAGACAATGACCTCGTCACAGCCAATAAGGATGCCGACACGAGCTCAACCCTTTCCTTCCTCCCCAACGATGGAACCGGCAGCTTTACGAGGTCGGATCTCGAAGCTTCCGTCAGGGCAAGCTCCATCTCATCTGCCGACCTCGATGGCGATGGAAACCTGGACCTGGTAACGGCGAACTTTTTCACCATCCAAGTGTTCTGGAATGAAGGAGGCGGAGAATTCTCCGCGCCAGCGAGCATCGAGGTCGACCGGGCAACCCGTTTTGTCACCACCGGCGACCTCAACCAGGACGGGCTGCCTGATCTTGTATTCACCAACACCAGCAACGACGATGTCAGCATCAAGCTCAATGAAGGGGGACGGTCTTTTTCCGCCATCCTGAGCATCCCCGTCGGCAACTATCCTACAGCCGCAGCCCTCGAGGATTTCAACGGTGACGAGCTGACTGATATCCTGGTACTCAACAGCCATGACGACAATGCCACCATCATCCCGGGAAACGGAGATGGGACCTTCGGCGAGGCGTGGACCATCCCGATCGGCGCCGCCTTCCCGACCCGGATGGCCGTGGCAGACCTTGACCTCGATGGCGACATGGACCTCGCCACCTCCAACCGTGAATCTGTATCCATCCTGCACAATGATGGAAACGGGAACCTCGAGCCTGTCGATGAATTCTCCGCCCGGCCCAGCCAGATCATGGCCGCTGACCTCGATGGAGATGGAGACTTGGAGATCGCCTTCGGATCGGCAAGAGACTCTGCTGTCTCCATCCTGGTTAACGTCAACGGACGCTTCCTGACCGCCCCGGTGACCTTCCCGGTCGAGTTTGCCCCCGGCCTGCTGACCATCTGCGACCTGAACTCAGATGGTAACCCCGAGGTCATCTCCGCATTTGAGCGATTCACGAGTGTCGGGGTTCTCTGGAACAAAGACCAGGGAGCGGTGGCGCTCGACCCGGTTCTTGTCGACATGGGACCCGCTCCCCATGCGGCGGCCATTGGTGATTTCGACAACAATGGGTTTCTGGACATAGCCACAGGCGATGGCAACGGGCGCTCCATCACTATCTTCGGAAATACCAACGGCACGCTGAGACCCCGCCGAACGGTCGCCGCAGGTGAATACCTCAATACGATCGACAGCGGTGATTTTGACGGGGATGGCGACCTGGACCTGGTGACCGGGGCCATCATGAGCTCTCATATGCAGATCTTCGACAATGTCGGCAACCTGGTATTCCGCCGGGAGGGACGCCTCGTCACCGGCGCGAGACCTTTCCATGTACAGGTAGCCGAGCTCAACGGCGATGGATTTCCCGAGGTGGTGAGCTCTAACGAAGGGTCAGGAACCATCACGGTCTGGCTCAACAGGGCCGATGGCAACGGAACCTTCAGTGGGCGGAGGGATTACCGGGTCGGACGCCAGCCTGCGTGCAGCGACTCAGCCGATTTCAACGGTGACGGATTCAACGACCTGGTTGTCGCCAACAGGGGCTCGCGAAATATTTCCATCCTGCTCAACCAGGGCAACGGGCTCT
>JAYGDV010000296.1:0-2177 GCA_046582735.1 Planctomycetota bacterium | reverse complement strand
CGACGCTCTTCCGATCTCGGAGGCTGAGCTATGAACCTGGATAAATTATTTGCCTGGGGGCTGATTGCCGTAGTTGCGGTAGGCATCTTCGGTGGTTTTCTCAGGAAAGATTCCCAGTGGCTCGGAGAGCTGACCTTTGATATTCCTTCGGACTGGGAACAGGTCGGCAGCTCCGGTGGTGCTGGGAAATCGCTCGATTTTTTCCGCCCGGCAGGGGATGGAGGCAGTGTCCACCTGCGCTCCAGCACACTCCCAGGGCGCATCCGCGTCAATGAAGGCAGGTTGTGGAACATCCAGTCGGGAATCGAGAGCGAACTGCAGCGCGATCCGGAGGTGCTGGGGTACAGGGTTGACCGGGTGGAGGTTTGTGAATCCGGTGACCTCTCCGCGTTTCGCATCGAGAGCAGCCTGCTGACCGGGGAGGGGACCTTTGACCAGCTCCAGTACATCATCGAGGGAACCGGGGGACACGTATTCACCTTCAGCGCACCCTCTTCATCGCAGGAGAATCTCGATCTCGCGGCCGGGGAGATCATCGACACCATCGGCAGGAATCCTTATGCCCGCTACATGGGGCTCCTCCCGATCATCCTCATCGCCTCCTTCGTGGGCTTCTACCGCCTGCTCTGCGGCAACCGCAGCGACTTCTGAGGGGCATTCAGGTCTTTTCCAGGGGGGCTTCTGACAGTATAGTTTGCGGCACCTGCCTGCGGTTCTCCACTCAACCAGGTGCCAGCATGAACAACCAGATACTCGTCAACGCCGAAGCCCACCCCGATGCTATCGTGATCCTGGAGGAAAACGGTTTCGTTCCTGTTGTTGTCCCCGAGGCGGATGTAGAGGGCAGCCTGGCGGCTGCTCGCGACAGCATCGCCATTGTCGCCAACGCCTCGTTAGCCTTCGATGAAGCTTTCTTTGAGCTGGCGTCGGGAGTGAAGGTGATCGGGAGGATGGGGGTCGGGTATGACAACGTCGATCTCGAGGCGGCCGGCCGCCGCGGGGTCCGGGTTGTGAACACCCCTCTGTCGATTATCGAGCCGGTTGCCGAGCATGCCGTCATGTTGATGCTCGCGGTACTGCGTCGTCTTGTCATCGGGGACAGGGATGCTCGCGAGGCGATGTTTCGCCAGCCATCGAACAACCCTGACTTTGAGCTCCGCGCGAAGACCCTTGGCATCGTCGGGATGGGGAGAACAGGCTTCCGGGTGGCGCAGATTGCCAGGCAGGGTTTCCAGATGGAGATCCTCTACCATGACCAGGTGAAGAACGAAGCGGCCGAGGGGGAGCTTGGTGCGTCCCTGGTCAGCCTTGATGAACTGCTCGAGCGCAGCGACATCGTGACCCTGCATGTCAACCTGTCTGATGAAACCCGTCATCTGATCAATTCCGAGGCCCTGGGTAAAATGGGGCCGGGCTCCTACCTCATCAACGTATCGCGAGGCCAGGTGGTGGACGAGGCGGCCCTGGTGGCTGCGCTTCGAAACGGGGAGATCGCCGGAGCAGGGATCGATGTTTACGAACAGGAACCGCCGGCGGCAGACAATCAGCTCTGGGGACTTGATAACGTGATCGTCACTCCCCACCGGGCTGGTTTCAGCTGTGAAAGCGTCTACGGAAGCTCCATGGTGGTCAAGGACATCGTCAGTGTCCTCAAGGGGGAAGAGCCCCGGTTCCCGGTAAATTGACCAGCGTCCCGGGCAGGGGACTGCTTATTTTCAGGGCCGCTCAACACCGGGGATTCCCTGCTGCTGCAGGCGCTGGAGCGCCTCGGCCTGGCGGTATTGTTGCCAGGCTGCCTTTGCCTCAGCTTCCTGCCCGAGCGCCTTGTGAAGGCTGGAGCGGAACTGCAGCAGCAGCGGCGCTCCCGGAGCCAGCTTCTCAGCATCCAATACGGTGTTGAGTGCATCCTGGTAGCGCTTCATGTCCCGCAGGATGGTGGCGCGGGTGTAGATGAAGTCGACATTGCCCGGTTCGTTTTCCTCTGCCTGCAGGAGGGTATCGATGGCCTCCTGGTTCTTTCCCATCCGGTTCCTGGCGAGGGCGAGGTTGTACCAGGCCCTGGTGAAGCTCTTGTCGAGGCGGACGGTCAGGGCGAGGTACTTCTCGGCCTCTTCGTACCGGCTCATCTCAGAAAGCCCGAGCGCCAGGTTGTAGGCATACATCACATTGTCAGGTTC
>JAYGDV010000398.1:0-2306 GCA_046582735.1 Planctomycetota bacterium | reverse complement strand
GGAATTAAAGGACCTGATCACGTAATCGCGAAACGGAGACATGCTGATCGGGTTGTCACTGTGAATCCCGCAGGTATCCGCGTACCTGACGAGATCAAGCCAGTGGACCGCCATCCTCTCGCCGAAATGCGGCGAGGCCAGCAACCTGTCAGCCAGGGCGCTGAAGGCCTTGTCACTGGGATTCCTGCTGAACTCATCAACCTCGCCGGGAGCTGGGGGCAGGCCCAGGAGGTCGAAATAGAGCCTCCTCACCAGGGTTCTTGGATCAGCCCTTGCGGCCGGCTTGAATTTTGCTGTCGTGAGACGGGCAAGGATAAAACGATCTACCGGGTGGTCCTGCCCTGTACCGGCAAGCCCCTCCAGGGAGGTCCTCTGAGGGGCACTATAGGACCAGTGTTCGTCAAACCTGGCGCCCTGGAGGATCCAGCGGCGCACCAGGTCCACCTCCTCTGCGCTCAGCCGGGGACGATTGGAATCTGCCGGGGGCATGCGCTCATCTTCATCCCGGCTCAGCAGGCGCTCCATGAGCGGGCTTTCATCCGGCTTGAAGGGAACGATGGCCTTCTTGAGAGCGATTTTTGCATCATCGAGTCGCAGGCGAGCCTTCCTCGCCTCCCGATCAGGCCCATGGCAGGCGAAGCACGAATCGGAAAAAAGCGGCCTGATGTCCCGGTCAAAATGCACCTGCTCGTCCCCGCCGGCCGGGGAGGGAAATCCAGCTGCCAGGGAGAAAAAGAGAAGTAACAGGTAGAGTGCCGTGGTCCGCATGGATAGCTGGGCTCCGATTTTCTCTGCTGCCTCAAGGCTCTGCAGGATTATATTGTCACAACCTGCAAAGACTTGCACAAGCCCCGAAGATCATTATCCGCAGCCGCCCCTCCCCGCCAATAACAGACAGGAAGCGACCAGGCGATGAACCGATTGAACACAAGACGGCAATTCCTTGGCAGAGGCCTTCCCGCACTCGCCGGTCTCGGTCTGCTCACTGGCTGCACTCCCCTGCCCCGGAGGGCAGCGACTGGAACCTCAGCCCGCCACCTCATTGTCGACAGGGTTGAAACGGTCACCGTCAAGCTGCCCTACCGGGCTGCTCCCGACAGGGCGATGAGCAGGGAGCTGCCGCACTGGCGCTACGTCGAGATCTTCCGGGTCCACCTCAGGTCCGGGAAGGTTGGAGTCGGCGAGACCCTCCTCTATTACACCTGGGGAGTCAGCACGGAAGCGCATATCAAGCGGGTGGTGGGGAAAAATGCCGCTGATTTCATGTGGGACGACGGCCTTGGCGCGGGACTCCAGGCCGCCCTTTTTGACGCGGTTGCAAAGACCTTCGAGGTGCCGGTCTACCGGCTGCTGGGCAGAAAGGTGCACGACCGGACCCCGCTGTCCTGGTGGAACATTGATATGAGAGTGGACGACATGGCGTCTGAGTGCCGGGAAGCTCTCAAGCTGGGCTACCTTTCCTACAAGACCAAGGGGAGACCCTGGTTTGACATCTGGAAACAGGTCGATGCCGCCGCGAAGGTCGTTCCCGAAGCTTTCAAAATCGATATGGACTTCAACGACACCCTGCTCACCGCTGAACGCGGCATGAAGATCATCAAGGACCTCGAGAAGTACCCGCAGGTCGATATTTACGAAACCCCGATTCCGCAGGGCGATATCGAAGGCAATAGGAAGATCTGCGAAGCTACCCGCGTGAACATCGCCATGCACTACGGCAACCCCGCCCCCAAGGTGGCTGTTCGCGAGGGCGTCTGTGATGGTTTCGTCATCGGCGGCGGCGCTTCGAGAGTCATGCACCAGGGAGGGTTTGCTACCGAGGCGAAAATGCCCTTCTGGCTCCAGCTGGTAGGAACCGGCATCACCGCAGCCTATTCACTGCACTTCGGCGCAGTTCTGGAGCAGGCGAGATGGCCGGCGGTCAACTGCCACCAGCTCTATACCCACTCAATGCTCTCCAGGGACATCGTGGTGAAGGATGGCTTTGCCGCGATTCCTTCCGGACCCGGGATCGGCTACGAACTCAACGAGGATGCCATCGAGAAATTCCGCGTAGAGAAGCCTGCGCGCAGGCCTGATCCGCCCCGGCTGATCGAGACCTCCTGGCCGGACGGAAGAAAAATGTACATCGCCAACAATGGGCAGGTGAACTTCATGCTTCGGCCGGGACAGAAGGGCGAGCTGCCCTACTATGAGCCCGGAGTAGACACCAGGCTGCTCGAGGATGACGGCTCGGAAGAATGGAAGAGGCTCTATAAGGAGGCGCGTAAGACCCCCTACTTCAGGAAGCCCTGAGGGGCGCGGCC
>JAYGDV010000391.1:0-13814 GCA_046582735.1 Planctomycetota bacterium | reverse complement strand
GAAAAAACTCAAGCTGTCACTATTATTCCGGAGGTTGAAATGGGATTCAGCATCGATGGGAAGGTTGCCCTGGTGACCGGTGGCGGGCGCGACATCGGCCGCGCGTGCTGCCTGGAGCTGGCGGCAAACGGCGCAGATGTCGTGGTTAACTACCACTCAAGCGCCGAATCAGCAGGTAAAACGGTTGCCGAGATCGAGGCGCTGGGGCGCCGCGCGGTCGCGGTGAAGGCCGATGTTACGAACCCCGCAGACATCAAGGCATTGAAAGAGACAGCGCTGGATTTTGGAGCGGGCCGTGTTGATATCCTGGTTAATAATGCCGGGGGAATCATTCGCCGGGCTCGCCTGGGCGATCTTGACCCCGAGCTGATCGCGGAAACCCTTCAGCTTAATTTCACCAGCGTGGTCCTGTTGTGCCAGGCCCTGGTCCCGGTGATGGTCGAACAGGGGGGCGGAAAGGTCATCAACATCTCTTCTATTGCCGGCCACAACGGGGGCGCGCCGACGACGCCTCATTACGGCCCCGCCAAGGCGGCCGTATCCAACCTGGCCCGCACCTTGACGAAAGAATTCGGCGCAGATAATGTTCAGGTTAACAGTGTGGCTCCGGGGATTATCGACAACCGCTTTCACCAGGACCATACGCCTGCCGATATGTTTGAGAAGCTGGTTACAGGGGTGCCCCTGGGCCGGGCCGGAACGAATGAAGACGTCGCCGGCGCGGTGGCATTTCTCGCATCTGCCAATGCCGACTACATCAGCGGCGAGGTTATTCATGTAAATGGCGGACTGTATTTCGGGCAGTAATGCCCGCAGGAGCTTCAAGTTGGAATTTGACCCGCAGACGATTCTGTTTCATGGACACGGCCTGGTCGCCGTAGACAAGCCCACCGGGGTGCCGGTTCACCGTGGAACCGGCCATGACACCGGGTTGACCGACCTGCTCGGTGAGTGGGTCAGCCTGAACCCCGGGATTCTCGATGTGCGCCCCGGCAGCAAGGTTCACCCGGTGCATCGCCTGGACCTGGAGGCCTCCGGGGCGCTCCTGATGGCGGTCAAGACCTCGGCTGCGCGCAACGCGAAGAAAGCCTTTGAGGCTCGCACAGTCAGCAAGAGCTACCTTGCCCTGGTTGCCGGGCCGATGCCCGCTGAGGGAGAGCTCAAGGGCAAGATCCGTTCGAAACTGCGGGGAACCTACCGCCACCTTCCGGCCAGTCTTCGTTTCCGCCGCCTGCGGGGAGATGAACGGATGAGTCTCGTGGAGGTGGTTCCGGAGGGAGGGCGGACCCATCAGATCCGTGCACTTATGGCTCGTTCAGGGCGGCCGCTTGCCGGCGATCTGCGCTATGGCAAGCCAAAGCCCGCACGCCAATTCTGCGAGCGTTTCGGGATGCAGCATTTCCTTCTGCATTCCTGGCGCCTGGGGTTGCCCGAGGAGGTTACCGGGCGCCCATTTCAGGTAGAGGCACCGCTGCCTGAAGGGTTCCGTTCCGTTATCGAACAGAAGGGCTGGGCCGCTCTGGAGCAGGGCCCGGCCGGCGAGTGGATCGCGGTTGATTAAACCCCAGGAAGGTTGAAGCCTTCGTGTTCCTTCGGAGCCTCCGCCGGCGCCAGGGCTTCGTCGTCCTCCTGGAGAACGTTTTTCAGCACCAGCAGGAAGAACACCAGGCAGACGGTAAGCCAGGCCACTCCGACGACCTGGGGTTCTGCGCCGGTCAGCTGTGAAAAGGCAACGGCGTCGTTCAATCCGGCCGCAGCTCCCTGGCTGGCCAGGATGTCCCAGTAGATATCGAAGATGGAATAGAGGCAGGTGAAGGTGCCAATGGCCCGCAGCAGAAGCGAGCCGACGGTGGATGGGGCCAGGAATCCGCACAATACAAAGGCCACAGCAAGGCCCGAGGCAAAAGTCCTCGAGTAGGAATCGCGAATGACGGTTGTGATTGCGGCGACCAGGATCAGGGTCAGCAATCCGAAGACCAGCGGGACGAATCGCCGGGCCCTGGAGAGATAGAGGATCATGCCGCCGACAAGCATGCTGCCGAGATAACCAGCGGTGACGATCATCGCTTCGCTGCCGCCCTCGGTTTCACAGGCCCCGCCTTCATCTGCCGTGATCAGGATCGAGATGATCTTTCCACCTGAGAACAGGGCCATCATGCCATGGCTGATCTCGTGGAAGAGTACGACCATCAGCTTGATGGGTTGCACCACCGGGGATGACCAGAGGTAAAAGACCAGGCAGGTCAGGCCCAGCTGGAGCACCAGTTGGTTCAATGAGAACATGCCACCTGTGCGGGTGTGCGGCTCGGGAGCCGGACCCATATTCGGGGTTGTCGTCGGTTCGTAGTACATTTTCAGCCCATCGCTTTGTTTCAGACCCTTTTGGGGGCGAAGAAATATACAACGAAGGGGGCTGGGGGGAAGGAGCGAGCGGGCAGGGAGCCGAATGGGTTGTAAATAAAGGACTTATGGCTGCCCGATAAGCTTTGCAGGGCAGGGTTACGGGACCGCTCAGAGTTTTACCGCCACTTGTGATGCGCTCTTCAATATTGGCTTGAATCAATATCGCAGGGCAAAGACAATCGACAGCCCTTAAAAGGGGGCTGGAAATAACGGTTTGGGCCCCGCTGTCTTTAATGGCCTTTGAAATAAACTGGAGGACTCCTTGTACGCACCGGCGAAATATTTACTGATTGTTACGGGCTTGCTGGCGATGCTTGCGCAGGGCATCGCCTGCGGCGAGGACAACCCCGGCAACCTTGTATTGAAGAAGATCGAAGGCGCGACTCCCCGCAACATCATCTTTGTCCTGGCAGATGATCATCGCTACGACGCGATCGGTTTCCTGGGACATCCCTTCCTCAAAACCCCGCATCTCGACTCGCTGGCCACCGGCGGGGCTCATTTCCCGAATGCCTTCGTGACCACGTCGCTCTGTTCGCCAAGCCGGGCTTCCATTCTGACCGGTTTGTTCATGCACCATCACAACGTGGTCGACAACAACGATCCTGCTCCGCCAGGAACGATCTTCTTTCCGCAGTTTCTTCAGAAGGCCGGCTACGAGACGGCCTTTGTGGGGAAGTGGCATATGGGCGGGGCGAGTGATGAACCACGCCCCGGCTTTGACCACTGGGTGAGCTTCCGGGGCCAGGGCCGCTACTACCCCGGGCAGGGCAGAAGGACGATGCTGAACATCAATGGGAAGAGAACCCCGCAAAAAGGGTATATCACCGATGAGCTGACGGATTATGCAATCGAGTGGCTGGATGGCCACGCCCTGCAGAAGCCGTTCTTTCTGTTTATCTCCCATAAGGCGGTACATGCCCGGTTCGAGCCGGCCGGGAGACATGCCAACCAGTACGCGGATGTCAAGATACCGGACCCTCCTACCCAGGCGGACACTCCTGAGAACTACCGCGGCAAGCCTATGTGGGTTAAGAACCAGCGCAACAGCTGGCACGGGGTGGACTTTCCCTATCACAGCGACCTTGATGTAAAAGAGTACTATCGCAATTACTGCCGCACGCTCTCGGCTGTTGATGACAGTGTCGGCCGGTTGCTGGGTTGGCTCCGTAAAAAGGAGATCGACAAGAAAACGCTGGTTCTCTACATGGGAGACAATGGTTTTCTTTTTGGCGAGCACGGGCTGATTGACAAGCGGAACGCCTACGAGGAGTCGATGAGGATCCCGATGCTGGCCCATTGCCCGGAGCTTTTCCCGGGTGGGACAGTGGTAAAAGGAGTGGTGGCCAACATCGACATCGCGGCGACCTTCCTGGCTGCAGCCGGACTGCAAGCGCCGGAATATATGGATGGGGCCAGCTTCCTTGACCTGGCTTCGGGCAAGCAGCCTCTTTCAGAGTGGCGCCAGTATCTGCTGTATGAGTATTACTGGGAATGGAACTTCCCCCACACTCCGACAGTCTTCGCCCTGAGGGGAAATCGCTATAAATTCATCGTCTGTCACGGCATCTGGGATACCGATGAGCTTTATGATCTCAACTCCGATCCCCTTGAGCGTCAGAACCTGGTTCACAGCAAGGAGCACGCCTCTGTTGTGAGGAAGATGCGCCAGGAGTTGTACCAGCGCCTGCAGAAAAGTGGCGGGACAAGGGTTCCCTTTGGCTTCAAACGGGGAGCCGGCGCGAACCTGCGCCGCAAGTCAGGCTCAAAAGCGGCGCCTTTTCCTCCCGATGTGCTGAGGGATTAAAGACGGCCGGAAGTAATCGGGGAGAGCCTCCTGGAGAGAGCTCGTTTCAATCCGGCACGCAGTCTCCCTCGAGGGAGCAGCTCGAAGCGCAGGTCTGCAGGTTATGCGATGCGCAGGGGCAGGCGTAGGAGGTCTCCAGCTTGAGCATGCTGCAAAGCAACATCATTGGAAGGCCTACAATGTTGAGGTAGCAGCCCCGGATGGAGGCAATCAGCTCACGGCCTGCGGTCTGGATCCCGTACGCCCCCGCCTTGTCCATCGGGTCACCGCTCAGGACGTAGGCGTCGATGTCGGCCTCTTTCAACTTTCTGAAGGTTACATGGCTGACCGCCGCCTCGACTTGGGTCGGGGACCCGGCTTGAGCGATGGCCACTGCGCTGATCACCCGGTGAGAGACACCTGAGAGTACGCCAAGCATTTGCCGGGCTTCTTCTGCACTCCCCGGCTTGCCCAAGATGCGCTCCCGGGCGCCGCTGACGATGGAAACAACGGTGTCGCAGCCGATAACAAAGGCGTCCTTGTCCGGGTCTCCGTTCTCAAGTACCCACTCCGCCTTCCGCCTGGCCAGCTCGCAGCTGACGGAATAAGCCGTACCGCTGACGGCGCTCTCATCGACCCCCTCAGGCGCCTGTACCCGGAAGGGCATATTCAGCTGGTCAAGCAGTTCATGTCGCCGCGGGGAACTGGAGGCGAGAATCAGGTTCATGGGGAGATTATTTTCCTTTGGAGCTCCCGGCGCGGGTTTTTACAGCAAATCAGCCCAGTCTCTGCGGGTGAACAGGAATTAAATGTGGCGGGTGATTGAGCGGTATCAGGTGAGGATGGCGTTGGTGGATTCGGTCCAGGAGGTCTGGCGCTGCGGAAAGCAGTGTTCGGGTTGATTGTACAGGATCCCGTGCACCTGCTCCCGGCCCTCCGCGGTTTTGAGCAGCTTGTGCGCCGCAGTGATTTCTTCCATCCGCCCTTCTCCTATGAAGCGGCTCTGCGGGGAAAACGATTCAGGGGCGTGGGCCTTGGCCAGCAATTTATAGGAGCTCGAGACCTCTTCATCGCTGGCGCTGGGATGGACTCCGAGAAGGGCATAATAATTGGGATGAATTTCTCCATCGGAGCCTGTGAGTGACAGGGGGAGGGGATTGAGGAGATAGAGCCTGTAATTGTAGAGAGTCACTACCGGTGTCAGGAGCCTCTTGAAGGAGGTTACCGCGCGCAGGAAGAAAGTCCTGACAGAGGAGCGCTTGGCATCGAGCAGCAGGTTCACCAGGTCGGCGCAATAGCATTCTGCCACCATCTCCTTCAGCTGCCCCAGGGAGCCCTCCAGGAGCAGCTGGTCAAGCTCGACCGGCCCCTTTGCCACGAGGTTCTCGATGAAGCGTGCGGAATTGTCTTTCTCAGGTATTTTTTTGGCCATTGGAAACCCCATTAATGATATATGGCTGCGGTCTGCATTCTATTATCATCGTAGATGGTACAGAGTACAGAAGATGCAGAGGGGAGATGTCCTTTCCTTATGTCGGATGTCTTTGCAGTTGACGCGTTTTCCTAAACAGGGATTCAAGCCCATGCGGCTCTGCAGGGCTGTTTCAGATGCCTGGTATATGAGCAAAAACGCAGTTTTCAAGAGCCTGGCGCTGGCGGCGATCTCGGTCTCCTGTTCGATTCTGCATGGACAGGCGGTGGAGCTGGTTCCGCCTCCCGGTTCACGAGCCCGCCCGGTGAGCTATCGCGGAATGGTTCCCGGTATCACCCCGGCGTCCCGGCTGATCGAGCAGATGGGCGAGCCCCTGCACGAGGCGCCCTGGTATGCCTGGAAAATGCTCTACGCCTCCCAGGGCCAGCCGGGCGCCCTTGATGCCTTTCATCTCTTCGGAGGCAGGGAGAAGGGGAAAATTGGCACGATCGAGGCGGCGACGATTCCCCCTGGACTGGAGAATGCGAAGGCGATTCGTGCCCGGCTGGGAGAACCCGAATTTGAGCTGATTCTACCCGGTGGGCAGCGTCTCCTCGATTACAGCCTGCAGGGGGTGCGTTTCACCTTGTCTGCCCGGTTGCGCACCATCGGCGTCGCCTATTTTCCCCATGGCTACCGGCGTGTTCCGCCAGGGTATAGAAAGCTCCTGGACCTGGGGCATCTGCGCCAGGGCCCCCAGCCCACACCGCCCTCGCCGCCGGACCCCGGGTTGCTTGCCGGGGCTTTCGAGATCGATATCAGCCCTGCTGAGGCGGCCTGGTTGAAGGGGGCGTTTAAGATCCATGATCCGCTGAGGGCTCGCTGCGCCGTTTTTGCCCGGGGCACATTCAAGGTGGCTATTGTCGGGGCAGATCTTTTCGGCCTGCTCAAGAGCGAGGTGGACCCGATGGAGGCGCGCCTGCGAAGGCTTGGGATCTCACATCTGCTCTTCGGGATGTCTCACAACCATGCAGCGCCGGACACCGTCGGCATTTACGGTATTTATCCCGAACGCTATGTTCGCCATGTGCAGGATCGCGTGGTGGAGGGCGTGGGCAAGGCTCTCGGCCGGTTGCTGCCGGTGAAGGAGTTGCGCGTCAGCTCTGACGGGCTCTCGCTTGCAGGAGCAAGGGTCAGCGGCCTGTTTCGCAATGCACGCAATCCGGGAATTGTTGATCCGCAAATTGCCGTTGTCCAGGCGAGAGGGAAGGATGGCCGCGCGCTCGTCACGCTCGTCCATTTTGCCTGTCATGTAGAGGGTCTCGCGAAGGGCCCCAGGGAAATCAGCGCTGACTTTCCCGGCTATATGTGCGATGAGATCCGCCGGCGCAGTGGCGCGCCCGCGCTGTTTTTAAATGGAGCGATCGGAGGCATGGTGTCCGGCGACACAAGGGCGCGCAGCCACGAAGAGGCTCGCAAGGCGGGGCTGCGCCTGGCCGGAGAAGTGGCGCGAATTCTGAAGTTTGCAGTACCCAGCTCCAGCAGCGCCTTTACTTTTCGCCGGCGGAGTATCGAGGTCCCGGTAACAAATCCGCGTCTCCTGCTCTTTGAAAAACTGAGTAAAGGCCGCCGCCCGTTTCATCGAGGGCGGGTTACATCGGAGCTTTTTCATGTAACTCTTGGCGATGCCGAGTTTCTCACCATGCCCGGCGAACTTCTGCCTGAGGTGTCATTTGAGCTGCTTGAGAAGATGAAGGGTTATCCGAGGATGATCGTCGGGCTGTGTAACGATGAGCTGGGCTACATCGTCCCGGCAGCAGATTTTCGCAAGGGCGCCTACGAAGAATCCATGTCAGTGGGGCCGGCTATTGCTCCCGTGGTCCATCGCCGTGCCCTTGAGCTTCTCAGCGCGCAGGGGCGCTGACTTCCCGGGCAGGTGCTTTTGTTCTTAGAAGGCCCGGCTGGTGGGCGTATCATGGGAAGTCGGGTAACCCGGCCCTGTCTGTGCAGGGCCTGAGCTGGGAGGTTTGGCATGTCGAAAATAAGCCTGGTGGCGTATTTGTGGGTTCTGCTGGCGTTTTTCTGCGCAGACCTCGCCGCCATTGACTTTATTCGCGGTGATTCTAACGGAGATGGCGAGGTCAATATTTCCGATGCCCAGCATTGCCTGCAGTGGCTTTTCCTGGCGGGCAGTGAGCCGGAATGCCTTGCTGCGGCGGACACCAACGATGACGAAGGCATCGACATTACCGATCCGATTCGGACCCTTGAGTTCCTTTTCCTCGCTGGCGAAGAACCTCCACCACCCTTTTCGCAGCCGGGTTCGGACCCCACGCCTGGCCTGGGTTGTGGCTCGGAGGCGACCCTGGAACTTTCTTGTAGAGTGCGCGGGTCGCTTGTTGAGCTAGCCTGGGATTTTGAAGGAGAAGCGGACAGCTTCGAGCTTCGCCGGGATGGGGAGCCGGTTGCAGAGTTGGCAGCAGGAGCCCGGGAGCACGCGGATGGGCCCGGCATTGCAGGCAACTACGATTACGAGGTGATTGCACAACTGGAAGGCGCCATGGTGGCGCAGGCGTCCTGCTCGGCGTCCGGGGTTGAAGATAACACCCCCCCCTCCCTGGAGGTGCTCTCCCCGGAACAGGGGGCGATCATCACGGGTCGCAGCTTCAATTTACGCCTGGGGCTTAACGATGATACAGGCATCCGCCGGGTGCTGATCGATGGAGAAGAGGTCCAGCTGCCGCTCCCCTTAACCCTCCCGGCAACGCTGCGGGTAAACATCCCGAGCGGGGCACCGGGGCCGCGCCTTCTGCGGGTCGAGGTGGTCGATGATGCCGGGCGAACCGCATTCGGAGAGCTTGCCCTCGGCTTTAGCCCGGTTCTGGAGAGAGGTGAAAAATCCAGCGCTCTCACCATCGACATATCAGGTGACAGTGGATATGACGAACTCGAGGTGATCGTCGAGCCGTTTCTCGATGGAATCCCCGAGCTCTTAAACGATTCAGTACGCGGGCAGCGGTTGTTCAACAGCAGTATTCTCGGGGTGCCCGTCGAGGTCGATGGCGATCGCGTTGAGATCGATGGCCCGATCAACTTCGACATCTTTCCCTCCGACTTTGCCGGTGGCCGTATCGGCCTGCGGGTTCGCCTCGACAGGCTGCGCTTTTACGGAGATGGAGAAAGCGATTTTGGTTTTCTCGGCACAGACAGCTGGGATGCGATCTGGACTGGTAACGATATAGATATCACGGGGACGATGGCATTTATGCCGGTTGATAACGGCGCGAGGCTCGATGTGGTCTCCGATGGGTTTACCGTGGAAATCGGCAGCTCCAATTTTTCCGTGAGTGGTTTTCTTGATCCGATTGGGATCTTTGACGCCCTGGTTAACGCCCTCAGCGGACTCTTTGCCGGGCAGGTGGAAGATGCGGTTCGCGATGCTGTCCAGGATGCCGCCGATGGGGAGATTGTGCCGATCCTTGCTGATGCTTTCAGCAACCTGAACCTCGATCTCGCTATTGATTCTGTTGCACTGGAAACCCGCCTCAGCGACGCAGTTGAAGGTATTGGCGGCCTTTCGCTCCTTTTCGATGGTGGCTGGACCAGTTCCGCCCCCCCCTCTCCGGCGTATCCGCCCTATCCGGGATCGATATTGAGCCGGGCTCCGTTTCCCGATTTCCCGTTGGGGTCATCGGCCTCGCACCCTATTGATGCGACAATTTCTCTTTCAACCAACACACTGAACCAGGCCCTGGCGGAGATAGCTGCGGCAGGAGATCTCGACACAACCCTGTCGCTGGAGGAGATCAAGAGCCCCCTTCCGCTCAATGTAAACACCCTGGCGGTAAGCCTGGAGCCACGCTTTGTGAGCTTGCCGGGAGTGGATCTCGAGGACCCGCTGGTGATCCAGGTCGGAATACGGTATCCTCCGAGGCTTCTTCCGGGCGAGGGCGCCCTGGATGCTTCCATCCTGGGCGTGGGAGATGAGTGGCGCTGGAGGCCGGGTGATAGCGAGCCACCGGCCAGCTGGCATGAGAGAACCTTTGATGACAGCGACTGGGAGCAAGGGGCGGGAGGGTTCGGCTATTCGTCCAACCCCGAAGAGCTTCGCCAGGTGAGGACGGAGCCCGGGGGGCTGGCTGCGGGTGACTACACATCGTTGTACCTGCGGGCGGCTTTTGACCTTGGAGACATCGAGGCCCTGGAAGGCCTGTCTCTGCGTTTGCTCTACGACGATTCCTTCGTTGCCTATCTCAACGGTGTTGAAATCGCCCGGGACAATATCGGCACGGAAGGCACCCCCCCCACCTTTGATGCTCTTGCCGACAGTACCGGCGAGCCGGCCAGCGTCGAGATTGACCTTCTGCAGTGGCGGGGTCTTTTGCGCCCAGCCGGCAACGTGGTTGCGATCCAGGGGCACAATGCAACGACCACGAGCTCGGATTTTGTCCTGGTTCCACAGGTCTTGCGCCCCCTGCCCGGCCCGGAAGGGATCATCAGCGCCCTGCCGGCACAATTGCTGGTTGAGGGCCTGGAGATCAGCTTCCTGGCGGATGCAGATGCGGACGGCAGCGGCGAGGAGGATGCCGACGGCGTGGAAGACGAGGTTGAGCTGATCTCCTACAGCTTATCTTTCAGTCTCCAGACCACACTTGCACTGGTGCGCTCCCCCGAGGGAGTGCCGACACTGGTTTTTAATGTAGACACCGAAGATCTGAACCAGGATGGTTTTCCGGATGCCATTATCGGCGGCATGGGCGGCCTTGATATCCAGGTTGCCGGGGAGGCCTTTGATATTCCTGACAGCAACCTCCTTGAGTTTGCGCAGATCGTCATCGGCATCTTTGGCCCCTCCCTTGGCGGTATTATCGAAACACTCGATCTGCCTTCGGTTCCTCTTCCTGAGCTGGCCTTTGACCTCGATGGCAATGGAGAAGCAGATGTGCGGCTGGAAATCCTGGCGGCCACCTTTGCGCCGGTCGACACGACCTCCGATGGGGAGGCTGACTGGATCTGTATTCTCACAGACCTGGGTGCCGTTTCCGAGTGAGCGCTTCGGGTTAGAAGCGTCGGCGCCTGGCGGGCTTCCCCCGGGTTAAAAGAAGGGATGTCGCACGATCGAGGAGAGGGTCCCGGCCGGCAAGGAAAGGCAGCTGGAACTCAACGAAGATGTCAGGGTCCACCCCCCGCCCCTCGAGGTCTTCTCCACCGGTAAGCTTCTCGATCTGTATGCGTGCGTTAACAGGGATCATCGCGCGGGCGCCGCCTTCCAGTTGAACATAACCAGCAGCGCGTACTGCGCCGGCAGTGGTGTCGCCAATCAGCGAGATCCCCCTTTTACCTTTCAGCATATAGGCAAGTACCTCCTTGGCGCTCCGGGTGAGGTCATCCACCAGGAGAGCAGCCGGCCGCCCATCCGCCTCAACAATTTGCGCGATGGCCTTGAGGACGGGAACCTGCCCCCCCCGGCCCCGTAGATCGATGACCAGGGCTCTCGCCGAGCCCAGCTCTTCGCGCAGCGCCTTATCAAATACCGTGACGGTCTCACGCGAAAGAAGGTTCCACAGGTGGATATAGCCGAGCCCGGGGGATTTTGGCCCGAGCATTCGAATGCTTCTGCTGGTTGAGTCAATGGCCGTAGAGGCCCGGTCGGCCCTGATCTGATAGTTTCGGACGCTTCCGCCCCGGGTGCGCCGAATCTCGATCCGCACAACTTCTTCAGTGTCCACCTGGATGGTGTACATGGAGTGGCGGGCTTCGTAGCCGGCCAGGGTTCGGCGGGGGGAACGCGAGAAGGGTATAGAGTTGACGGCACACACCTCGTCGCCGATTTTCAGTCCTGCTTCACGAGCCGCGCTGCCATACATGAGTTCGCGGATGAAGAAGCGCTCTGTTGCCTTCCCGGCAATCTTCTGGACCGTTAACCCGAGGTGAAAGACAGGTTTCCCATCGGCCCCCTTGCCGAGCATGCTTGCGTAGCTCCAGGGTGGAATGACAGCGGTATGGGACACGTCGAAGCGGTCTATGATTTCGTTGAGGGCTTCGTAAGCTGACTGTGTCGAGGAGCTCCTCCGCACTGCGGCGATGAGGTCAGCCTCAAGCCCGGCCAGGAGCGCGCGCTTCTTTTCAAGGCCGCGGAAGAGATAGTGACTCCTGAAACGCCGGGCAAGAGTTCGGGCATCTTTCACCATGGCTGGGTCGGGGGTGATCGTGAGCCGGAGCTCGCGGCCATCTCGCAGGACGGTGATCTCGTAGGAGCCTTTTCCCGGCAGTTTCCCGAGAGCCGCCCAGAGCTGGCGCACACTCCACCGCGGCAGCTCGTCAAAATTCCCGAAGTGCAACAGCAGGTCCCCGGCACGCACTCCCGCCTCATCAGCCGAAGAGAGTTCTTTGACTCCTTTTACCTCGAACCCCCGGCCGGTCTTTTCCAGCTCCACTCCGAGGTAGGCGCCTTTGAGCGGCGGGTCAAAGCGGCTCTCGTCGGCGCGAAGCCCCGGGACAGCGATGGATAGCAGGAGAAAGATGGTTTTCATGCTGTCGATCTTGCCGCCTGTCGCCCGGAGGATCAAGAACTGCCGTCGGAGCAGAGGTCTGCCGTTGGACCCCGGCCCCTGCTGAGTGCCGGGTTATCAGACGCCCGAGTGAGTAAGTACCTGGCTGATTCCTGCCGGGAAGAAGCCCAGCTCGAAGGCAAGGTCAAGGACGGTATAGCGATCCCTGATGTCACGAGCCCTGGAAAGGGCATCTATGGCCTCATCTTTTTCGAGGTCCAGCTCAGCAAGGGTAGACGGTGCCCGGGCCGCTTGCAGGATTGCCCGGACTTCCTGCGGAGTCGGGATGCCGAAAGAGGCAAGCTCTGCACGAATTTGTGGCCAGTCTTCCTGTAGCACAGCGCTTCTTTGAGCAAAGCCGGAAAATTTCTTTTCAGCTTGCGGGAGCACCGCTTCTGCCAGCTCGCCGTGGGCGATCCGTATTCTCTCGGATGTTTTTGTCCAGTCTGGCGGTTTTGGGAATCGGGGGGTGTCGAAATCAATGAGCAACTGGTAGAGCGCCGCGCAAATGCAGGTGGCGACACCAACCTGTGCTCCATGCAGGCGCAGCGGCCTTCCCAACACCAGGGCTTCCATGTCCCAGAGGTGACTGAGAAGGTGTTCGCCGCCGCTTGCAGGGCTGCTGCTGCCAGCTGCAACCATCGACGTTCCGCTCAGGACAAGTGCCCGGGCAAGGGCTTCATGTGCCCGCGGGTCGCCCAGGGGCAGACCGGTTGCATGGATTGTGGCCTGGTGCACGGCATCATCGACGATTCGGCCGGGTAATTCATCGAAGCCCCGCCCTTCGAGGCGATCCCCAATCCACCAGTCGGCTGTACTCACTGGCTTGCTCAAAAGATCTCCGAGTCCGGCTTGTGCGAGCTCCGGGGGTGCCTTTGCAAGGACATTAGAATCCATTATGAGCGCGCGTGGCGGTCGCGCAGGGACGGTGATCTTAAGGCCATCGGCGAGGATGGCAGCAATGCCGCTGGTGTATCCGTTCATGCTGGCAGCGGTGGCGAACGCCAGATAAGGTACAGCGCTGAGCGTGGCGGCCATCTTGGCAATGTCGTTAACCGTGCCGGAGCCCACGGCAACGATTCCTGAAAACCCTCCTCCTTCAACCAGGCCGCACACCCGGCCGACTTGCTCTTTGTCGGCGCGGGGATGGCTGGGCAGCAGATGCAGGCTTTCCTCTTCTTCGGGCCGCCCTGTTTTGCGTTCGGGATCCACTTCACTGAAAGCGTTCCAGGTGCTGGGGTCAGCGAGCCAGAGGGGTTGCGGACCGGCATATTCGGTAACCAGGCGCGGCATTTCACCACAGAGGTCGTTCCCGATGAGGATCTCTTCACTCAGGTCAAGGTCCCCTGGCAGGGGCTCGCTGCACAATTCTGTGAGCTTCATGTTTTCAGCTTAACGCCCCCTTCGCAGCCCTGCTATAGCTGAGTATCGTTTCATTAGTATTTGAGGGGAGGATGTGGATTGTCCAGCGTGTCTTTCACGGCCAGAAGGCGGCTATTGCCGTGGTGAGCCAGATCAGGACTCCGGCGACGATCTTGATGACCATGCCGCCGAACCTTCCCCAGGCAGCGCCTTTGCCCGAGCGCAGCGATTCTTTCAGGGACCGTCCCCCACTCTTTTCTCCAAGGAGGGCTCCGAGGAAGGCGCCGGCACAGGCTCCAAT
>JAYGDV010000339.1:0-5994 GCA_046582735.1 Planctomycetota bacterium | reverse complement strand
GGACTGGAGCTCCTCGGCTTCTTTCCTCGATTACGACAGGGATGGAGACCTCGACCTCTTCGTATGCCACTACCTGCGAAACGACCCCTCGAGGATCTGCAGAATAAGCCTCGATGAAAAAAGAGATTATTGCGGCCCCGAAAGATTCCAGGGCGTCAGGGATTCCCTCTACCGCAACGAGGGCAACGGTCGTTTCACCGAGGTTACCGAGGAGGCAGGAATTTCGGGGGACCTGCCCGGCTTCGGCGTGGCCTGCTTCGACCTTACCGGGGATGGCTGGATTGACATCTATGTCGCCAACGACATGAAGCCCAACCAGCTCTGGGTTAACCAGCGCGATGGCCGGTTCAGGGATGAAGCCCTGGCGCGCGGCGTGGCGCTCAGCGGGGCGGGGAAATCGGAAGCGGGAATGGGGGTTACCCTCGGTGACGCAGATGGGGACGGTGGAATGGACCTCTTCATCACCCACCTGGTCGACCAGACCCACACCCTCTACTCCTCCGTCGATGCCGGCACTACCGGGAGCTGGCGGGACAAGTCAGGATCTTCAGGAATCGGCTCAAAGACCCTCGCTATGACGGGATGGGGCTGCGGGTTCATTGACCTCGAAAACGACGGAGACCTTGACCTCGCCATCGTTCACGGCCGGGTCATGCGGGGGAAGCGCCCCCCCGGGGCCGACTGCGGCCCCTTCTGGAACGAATACGCAGAAACAAACCAGCTCTTCCTCAACCGGGGCGGAGGGAAGTACTCCCTGGAGAAAGCCCGGGCGGGGAGTTTTTCCACCCATGCGGAGGTGAGCCGGGGGCTGGCCTTTGCCGATATCGACTCCGATGGAGATACCGACCTTATCCAGTCCAATCTCGGCCAGGGCCTGCGGGTATTTCGCAACGAAGCGCAGGCCGGTGGGAACCACTGGCTGCGGGTTCGTGCCCTCACCGGAAAACGCGATGACCTCGGCGCGCTGGTGACGGTAAAGGCCGGGAAGCTTCTCCTGCATCGCCCCGTACTCTCTTCATCTAGTTTCGCCTGCGCAAGCGATGCAGCTGTTCACTTTGGCCTGGGCAAAACAACAGAGGTCGACTCCCTCTCGGTTCGCTGGAGCGATGGAAGCACAGAGCTCTTCGAAACCGCCGAAGTCGACCGGCTCCTTACGCTTCGCAGGGGAAAAGGCCGCCGCAAAAACTGATCAGGGATCAGTGCCGAGAGCCGGATCCAGTGAGACAGCCTTCTGGCGGTCAGCCTGCGCCTTCCGGGGTTCTCCTGCAGCCTCCCAGGCCCGGCTGCGAGCCAGCCAGGAGGAAGCGTGGCCGGGAAATCGTTCGATCAGGACCGTGAGGTCTTCAACCTCGCCCTGGTAATCCTTGAGGGCATGCCGGGTCTTCGCCCTCGCCTGCAGGGCATTTGAATTGCCGGGCTGCAGCTGGAGAACACGGTCGAGGTTCGCACACGCTTCCCTGTGCTCCCCCCGCGGGGTGTGGTCGAGAACAGCCCGAACGTAATAGACCTTCGCCAGCTTCGGATCCCGTTTCAGGGCTTCGTTCCAGTCCCTGTGGGATTTTTCGCGGTCACCGGCCTGGTTGTGGAAGATCCCCCGGTTAACCAGGAAAGCGGTGTTGTAAGGATCGAGAGCTATCACCGAGTTGCAATCCGCTATGGCCTCCTTGAGTTTTCCCAGCCGGCCGAGAATCGCTGACCTGTTGGCGAAGGCTTTTACATAATCCACCCGGATCCTGATCGCAGCGCTGTAGGCTTTGAGGGCACCTTCAAGATCCCCTTTCCGGTCCCTGGCTACACCGAGCTGGTAATGGGCCTCTGAATTTTCCGGGTCGAGCAAGACGACGGATGAAAAATCTCCGATCGCCTCGGCAACTCTTCCCAGCTGGAGATAGGCTTTTCCACGCTCGCTGAAGACCTCGGCCGGGGGTTCTTTCTCCGCGAGAGCCTTCGAGAACAGTTCAACAGCCTGCTCAACCTCTCCCTCGGTCATCAAGGCTTTGCCTTCATCGAGGAAACCCTCCTCTTGCCCTTGCGGTTCGCACGAGACCTGCGCAAGGAGGAAAAAAGCCAGCCCGGGAAAATGGAGGAAAATATTTTTCATCTTGGTCCTTCCGGAGTTTGCGTCCTTTTATTTATACACAGGAAACGCCTCCCACGCTGAGGGAGAAATCAACTCCTGCCCGCGGCTGTGGTAATCTACATACAGGCTTCTTACCCTTTTTAACTGATTCGAGTGAGTGAAATGGCACAGGACAAAACGGCTGTTATTTTCGTCGGCTACCAGAACGACTACTTCGCCGATGATGGAATCCTGCGCGCCGTGATCGAGGAATCTGACCGGACCAACCGGATCCTCGAAAACAGCATCGCGGTTGTCGAAGGGCTGAGAAATACACCTGCAACCATGATCCAGACTCCTATCATCTTTACCGAGGATTACAGTGAGCTGGTTAACCCTGTCGGAATCCTGAAAACCATCGCCGAGGTGAAGGCCTTCCAGGCCGGCACGCCTGGTGGTGACATCATTCCCCAGTTCAAGGAATTCGGCGACCGCATCATTACCGTCGAGGGAAAACGCGGCCTGAACGCCTTCGCCAGCACCGAGCTCGACGACACCCTGAAGGAGCGCGGAATTGAGCAGGTGGTGCTGAGCGGAGCTGTCACATCCATCTGCATCGACTCCACCGGGCGGGCGGCACATGAAAGAGGGTACCGGGTCTCAGTCCTGTCGGACTGCACAGCCTCGCGAACACCCTACGAGCAGGAGTTTTACTGCGAGAATGTATTCCCTCTCTATGCCGAGGTGCTCACCTCGGGGGAATTTCTCAACAAGTCCGCAGGGGAATAATGACCGGCGAAGAACGTTCGGATTCAGACCTCGACGGCAGCCCGGATATCTACTTCGATGATACGATCGAGTGCTCCTTCCAGCAGGACCCGCGCGAAACCATCAAGCAGGAATCCACCACCGCCCGGGCTCCCGGAACGGACCCGGCCCCTGCGCCACAGGCCCCGGCAATCGGCGGCAACCAGAAGACCATCCAGCTTCATGCAAGCAGGTCGTCGGGACCTTCGGGATTCGAGATCACTGTAAGCGAACCCATCGGAGCAGGCGGAATGGCCGAGGTCGATGCCGCGACCCAGGAATCTCTCGACCGGGAGATCGCCTTGAAGAGGCCGCGCAGCGACCGCAATACAGATGAGGTGGCAGCCTCGCTGATCAGCGAAGCGCGGATGCTTGCCAGCCTCGATCACCCGAATATCCCCCCCGTCCACCAGCTCGGCTTCACCGAGGATGGTCAACCGGTTATCGTGATGAAACGTGTACGGGGAAACTCCTGGCGCACCCTGCTCCAGGACCCGGCGCATTCTTTCTGGGATGAGGAGCCGCGATTTCAGCTCAAGGTACACCTGGGAATTCTCCAGCAGGTCTGCAACGCTGTGGAATACGCTCATGAAAAGGCGATCATTCATCGGGATCTGAAGACCGACAATGTAATGGTCGGAGATTTTGGAGAGGTCTATCTCCTGGACTGGGGAGTTGCGATAGCCCTGGATGAAAACGGTGAGCGGTCGTCCAATCAGTTCTCTGGAACACTCTGCTTCGCCGCCCCGGAGATGCTCAACTCGAAGACTCCGCTGACCCGGAGAACCGACGTCTACCTGCTGGGCTGCATCCTGCACGAGATCCTGACCCTGGAAATGCGCCACAAGGGCGGGAAAATCCGGGAGGTGATCGGCAACGCTCTTGCTTCAGAACCCTATAGCTACAGCAAGGATGTTCATCCCGCACTGGCGGTAATCGCCAACAGGGCAACCCACCGGGAACCCGGTCAACGCTACCAGTCCGTCAGTGAGTTCCGCAAAGCTATCGAGGAGCACCTCGCTCACTACCAGGCGCTCGACCTGCTGAACTCGACCCGTGAAAAACTGGCTACCCTTGAAAAGATGTACGCTGATAAGGAACGTGACAGGGATGGATTTAAATTCCACGAAACAGCCTATCTCTGTCGATTCGGATTTCAGCGGGTTGCCAAGATTGCACCGAAGCTCGAGGGCATCGAGGCCGGCCTCCTGCGGGTACTCGAGCTGCAGACGGGGTTTGAGCTCAATGCGGGGCGTATCGAAACTGCCGGAAAAATCATTCTGCTGATCCGCAAAATGCAGCCGGACTGGGAAGGTCTCGCCGGACTGGAGGCTCATCTGAGGGATGTAGAGACCAAGCTTCATGAATCCAGTGAGCTCTCAACCCAGATCCAGTACAAGCTCATGGAGGAGCTGCAGAAGAAAAAAGAAGAATAGAGCCCCCTCTCCGGGTGCGAAACCCACCGCTTCTTTTTCCCAGGCCTTTGAATTTCTTGCCGGAGTTCTGTAAAAGGCATGTATCAGCACAGGCGGTGATCCGTTAAATACACAGGTGCTTCCTACCCAACCGGAATAAAATATGAGCGAATACAGAACAGAAAAAGACTCCATGGGAGAGATGCAGGTACCTGCCGGCGCTCTCTGGGGTGCCTCAACTCAGCGAGCCGTCATCAATTTTCCGGTCTCCGGACGCCCAATCGCCCCCGAGCTCACGCGGGCACTCGGTCTCGTCAAGCTGGCAGCCTGCCGGGTCAACCTTCAGCTTGGCGACCTTGACCAGGAGCTCGCCGGCGCCATCGAATCCGCCGCACAGGAGGTGGCGGAAAACAAGCTCGATGACCACTTCGTGGTAGATGTCTACCAGACCGGCTCAGGCACCTCATCCAATATGAATGCCAACGAGGTCATCGCCAACCGGGCCATCCAGCTGCGCGGTGGAGAGATCGGAGATAAATCCGTTCACCCGAACGACCATGTCAACCAGGGGCAGTCATCCAATGATGTATTCCCGACCGCGATCCACGTGGCTGCCGCCGAATCGGCACAGCTGCGCCTGGTCCCGGCCCTTGAAGAGCTTCAGCAAGCCCTCCAGAAAAAATCCGAAGAGTTCTGGGACGTTCTTAAAATCGGCCGCACCCACCTGATGGATGCTACACCGATCCGTCTCGGCCAGGAGCTCAGCGGCTATGCCAGCCAGGTCGAACACGGCATCTCCCACCTCCAGGACTCACTCGGCCACCTCCGGGAGCTCGCCATCGGTGGGACAGCCGTCGGCACCGGCATCAACACCCGGGCGGCCTTCGGTTCGATGGTGGCTGCCGAGCTCTCCGGTGAAACCGGCATCGAGTTTACCGAGGCCCCCAACCACTTTGAGGCCCAGGCTGCCCAGGACGCGGCAGTTGCCGTCAGCGGTGCGCTCAAGACAATCGCTGTGTCGATGATGAAAATCGCAAACGATATCCGGCTGCTGGCAATGGGCCCACGCTGCGGCCTCGGCGAGCTGAAGCTGCCGGCGACACAACCCGGCTCGAGCATCATGCCCGGCAAGGTGAATCCGGTCATCTGCGAATCGGTGATCCAGGTCGGTGCCCAGGTCCAGGCCAACGACCTCGCCGTCCAGCTCGGCGGCCAATGGGGCCAGCTCGATCTCAACACCATGCTGCCACTCATCGCCCGCAACCTGCTGGAGTCCATGCGTCTGCTTGCCAATGTCGCCGGGGTATTTACCGACAAGTGCATCAACGGCCTCGAGGTCGATGAAGAGCGCTGCAGGTCGCTGATCGAGGAGAGCCTCTCCATGGTAACCTCGCTCAATCCGCTGATCGGCTATGACGAAGCCGCCAGGGTCGCCAAGGAGGCCTTCCAGACCGGCAAGACCGTCCGTAAACTCCTCGAGGAGGAGGGACTGGTATCCAAGGAGGACCTCGACAAGGCCCTCGATCCCGAATCCATGACCCGTCCCTCGGAATAAGGCTGAAACCAGCCGGTTTGCCTTTGCATTCGGACCTGCCCCTTCATTTTAATAGGCGGTTCGCTTTTCACGGCGGAAGGGCCACGGAAGGAAACATGTTATTTGGAACACAGACCATCAACGAGCAGGGCCATCTCGAGGTAGGCGGCTGCGACACC
>JAYGDV010000325.1:0-25032 GCA_046582735.1 Planctomycetota bacterium | reverse complement strand
TTCGGGCTCAGCGTGGCGTCGATGGCGATCCAGCAGGAAGAGATCAACAAGTTCTACCAGCAGTCCTGACCGGAAGATGTTCACGCACTCAAACCTGGCCAGGTTGTTCCTCCTTGGGCTCGGGGGGATCGGCCTCTATCTGGCACTCTTCGATTCTCCGGAGGGGGGGATCGCCCTTCTTCCCTGTCCCTTTCGTGCGATCACCGGCATCGGGTGTCCCGGCTGCGGTATGACGCGCTCCTGCCTCGCCCTTGTGCAGGGCGATTTTATCTCGGCGTGGACTCTTCACCCTTTCTCCTTTCTCCTCGTGATCCTGGCGGTGTCGACGGCTTTCTTTCCCGCTTCAACCAGGGGTTTCCGGGATCGTTTTTCTCCCACCGTGCGCAATGTCGTCCTGGCGGGGCTGGTGGCACTCTGCCTGGGCCTGTGGATTTACCGTCTTTCCGTTTAGAAAGCCGTTTCGGATTAATGCGAGAAGACGGGTCTTCAGATATGATGGTTTGTTCGCTTTCGCCCTGCCGCGCAGGTGTTTCCCTGAAGCTCTCGCTCAAATCACTCCGGAGCCTTACCATGTTAACCTGTTTTCTTTGAGAACAGGCCTTGCCGTTCTTTTCTGGTTGTCCTGGCGTTCGGTATTCTCGGCGAAGTGAGCTCCGGGAGCTTCGAGGGCCGTTTCCCGGCTTCAGCTGACGAGGCGCCCCTCTGAGATTTCCACGGTCTGGTCGGCGTGCTTTTCGGCCCTCGCATCGTGGGTGACGAGCAGCACCGCGCCGCCGCTGCCGGTGAAGGACGAGAGCTGCTCGAGCAGGGCCTCGGCGTTGTCGCGGTCGAGATTGCCGGTCGGTTCGTCAGCCAGGATGAGTCCCGGGTTGTTAAAGAGAGCCCGGGCCATTGCGGCGCGTTGCTTCTCACCGGTGCTGAGCGCCGCGGGTACGTGGTGCGCGCGATGCCCGAGGCCGAAAAGCTCCAGCAGCTCATCGGCCCGCTCCCTGTCGCCGCCGCCTGTGGCCAGCGAGGCCGCGAGGATGTTGTCGCGGACATCGAGGTAAGGGATGAGATGGAATTGCTGGAAGACGAACCCGATGTTTTCCGCTCGAAAGCGGGCCCTGCCGTCCTGCCCCAGCGAGTAGAGGTTGACTCCGTTGACCTGGACAGAGCCGCTGGTGGGCTCGAGCAGGCCTCCGGCTGCCATGAGGAGTGTCGACTTGCCGCAGCCGCTGGGGCCGCGCAAGGCGACGAATTCTCCGGCGGCGACCTCCATGGAGACATCGACAACGGCGTGAACTTCTTCCGCTGCCGCCGGGAATGATTTGCTGAGATTGTCTATGGCAAGGACCGTGCTCATTTTTTCAGCTCCCGCGGTCCTTGCGCAGGATGGCGAAGCCCGTGGCCAGCACCACCGTCAACATGGTCCCGAGCGCGATCAGTAGGACGCTGGTAGGCGAACCTTCCGTAGAGCCGGCCGGCAGGGTCTCTTCGCGGGCTTCCCCGGTTTTTCCAGCTGCTGTGATGGCGTCCGCCTCGGGGCCATCGCTGCCTTCCTCTGCGGGAGCATCCTCTGTAATGGGTACGGGTTCGATAGCGATCTCGCTGTAGCCCAGCTCGAATTCTTCGAATCCGCCCAGCCCGGCGAGCTCCCGAGGTTTTTTCTTCTCTCCCTTGATGCTGCGCAAGACCTCCGGATCGAGGGGATCGAAGCCCAGCTGGAGGGTTGCCATCGAGCGGATCTCGCCGCTCCAGGTGAGCGGGATGGCCTTGCCGATGAGCCACACCGGCGAGGTCGTGCAGGAGCAGCTCCTGCCGAGCATCTCGAGGAGCTCGCCCATCTTTTCCTCATCGACGTTTTCGCCTTCGAGAGTCGGTCCGCGAGTCTCTCCGCGCCCGGCAAGAACGAAGGTCCGCACGGGCCGCTCCTTTTCTCCTTCGGTGGGAGTGAGGCCGAGACTCCAGAGGACGATTCTCTCTCCGCGCTTCGCGGGGTCGAGGGTCAGGATGTGGGGCGCTGTCGTGATCGATTTGTTAAGCTCGGTTTTTTTGCCGACGATGGCCTTCGCCGCGGCTTCGATGCCGGCAAGGGCGACGGCGTTGAGTTTCTCCTCGGTTCCCGGGACGAAGACGATAACGCACCAATGCCTGATGAGCCTCTCCTGGAGTCCGCGCCGCAGGGGCGACTCCACCACGGGTCCCATCAGCTCCATGACGGCATCGAGCGGTTCGTCTGAAATGTCCAACTGTCCCAGGTCGAGGGTCTCTCCTGATGGCGAGACCAGGACGGCGGCAGGCAACAGGGCGTTGTCGCCGTAGCGCGCCTGGATTTCGTCGGACACCTCGTCCTTTCCAGGCCCATCGAGCGCTACGACCCGGGCGACGACATTCGAATCCCGCAGCCAGGCTGCTGCGGCTGTCTTGACAGCCTCGCCGAGCTTTTCGTTTCCGGGGGTATTTGAGCTCGAGAGGAAGACCAGCCGGAAAGGAACCCTGGAGCCCCGTCCGATGAAGGCCGAATCCCGGATCGAGTAGGGGCAGGCCACCAGGATGTTTGTGCAGAGGATGCCGGCCGCCACAACGATCGCCCGCAGCGGAAGTCTCAGCGTTTTCATGGGTGCTCCATCCGTTTCGGTGTTCTCAGGTCGCTGCCGCATCGCCGTGGGTGAAATTCCCTCTACCTCAATGGTCATATTAGCGGTTTGGTTTCTTGCGCGCCACCTTAACGGGTGGTCTCGTATTGTATTGAATGGTCTTACTGTTCTATATTGGCCCATTGGGGAGCTCTTCTCGTTTTAACGCTGACTCGCCTTGTTTCTTTCCAGGTAAACATCATGAAAAGTAGCAGAGTATTCCTCGTTTCCGGTCTCGTGGTCGTTGCCCTCATCTATATGATGACGCTCGGCGACAATAAGGGAGAGAGCATCGGCACCCTCCATCTCTACTGCGCCGCGAATATGCGCAAGTCGGTGCAGGAACTCGCGAAAAAATATTTCGAGACGTACAAGGTCAGCATCGAGGCCGACTACGATGGATCCGGATCCCTCCTGGGCAAGCTGCAGGCCGAGGCCCGCAGCGCGAGGGAGGAAAAGCTCGGAGATCTCTATCTCGCCGCCGATGACTCCTACATCTTCAAGGCACGTGAGAAAGGGCTTGTCGCCGAGAGTCTGCTCGTTGCCTACATGCGCCCGGTCATTGCGGTCCAGAAAGGCAATCCGAAGGGAATCACCAAGGTCGAGGATCTGCTGGGCGAAGGTCTCAAGGTGGCGGTCTGCAACCCGGACCAGGCCGCCGTGGGCCGCAGCGCTCGCAGGGCCCTCCAGGAGAGCGGTCACTGGGAGCGTCTCAAGAAGAAGGTGACGGTGATGAAGCCGAAGGTGACCGATCTGGCCAATGACTTGAAGCTGGGAACGGTGGACGCCGCTATCGTCTGGGACTCTACGGTGGCGATGTACCCGGAGCTCGAGGCTATTCGCGATCCAGTGCTCGATAAGGAACGGGTCAACGTTACCCTGGGCATTGTGAGCCGGTCCCGGAGCGTTTCTTCGGCGCTGCGATTCGCCCGCTTCCTGACATCTGAAGACGTGGGCCTGCCGGTTTTCAGGAAGAACGGATTCGAAACCCCCAGGGGTGATCCCTGGGAGGAAATCCCGGAACTGATCGTCTGGAGCGGCGGTGTGAATCGTCTGGCGATCGAGGAGAGCGTCAAGGAGTTCCGGGAACGTGAAGGGGTCCGGGTCGCGACCATCTTCGGGGGCTGCGGAGCTCTTACCGCCCAGATGAAGACCATCTGGGACACACCGCGCTTTCCGGATGTTTATTTCGCCTGTGATCGCGTCTACATGGACAACGTCAACGACTGGTATTTTTCGAGCGAGGATGTCTCCGAGACCGACATGGTCATCCTGGTCCCGAAGGACAATCCCCGCAAGATTCGCGGCCTGGAGGATCTCGGCGCCGATGGGATGCGGCTCGGGGTCGCCGATCCGGCCAAGAGCGCCCTGGGCCGTCTCACCGTTGAGCTCCTGAAGAAGGCCGGGCTCTACGAGAAGGTCTACAGCAAGGTGGAGACCAGGGCCGGTACCGCTGATTTCCTGGTCAACCAGATCGTCGTTTCAGAGGGCAAGAGCCTCGATGCCGTGATTGTCTACCTGGCCAATACCGCCAGGGTGCGTGACAAGGTGGCCATCGTGAAGATCGACCATGCGGAGGCCAGGGCCGAGCAACCGATCGCCATCAGCCGGATCTCGACGCGATCCCAGCTTGCCCGGCGTTTTATCGACAAGATTCTTTCGCCCGTCTCCCAGGAGCGTTTCGAGGATGTCGGCTTTCGATGGCAAGCCGGGGGAAAGGAAGGAAGCGAGTGAGCGATCGGGAGGTTGCCAGCAGTGGGTCGGGTGCGGTGAGGACGAGCTCTCCGGGCGGGAGCTTCTCGCGCTGGCAAAGCGATTGGGGTTTTCTTGTAGCTCTCATCCTGATCGGCTCCTTTTACGTGATCATGCTGCTCGGGATGCTAGTGGCCGACCTTACCTGGACCTCGCCGGGGCATTTTTTCGAGGCGCTCTCCTCCGATGAGATCCAGTACTCGATCCGCCTGAGCCTGATGTCGTGCACCCTGGCGGCGATCCTGTCAGTCTGGGTAGCTGTGCCGATAGGCTACCTGATGTCCCGCTTCAACTTCTTCGGCAAGGGGCTTATCGATGCCATCCTGGACATCCCGATCGTTCTGCCTCCGCTGGTGGTCGGGCTCAGCCTGCTCATTCTTTTTCACACCGCCGCTGGAGTCTGGGTCGAGAACCTGTTCAAGGCGGTTTTCGGCACGGGGATCACCTACCAGATTCCCAGTGTCGTTCTCGCCCAGTTCATGGTCGCCTGTGCCTTCGCCGTGAGGACCATGCGGGCCACCTTTGACCAGATCTCGGTACGGCAGGAGGATGTCGCCCTGACCCTGGGCTGCAGCCGTTTCCAAGCCTTCTGGCGGGTCACCTTGCCGGAGGCGCGTAATGGACTGATCACCGCGCTGACTCTCGCCTGGGCGCGTTCGCTGGGCGAGTTCGGGCCCATCCTGGTCTTTTCCGGGGCGACGCGCATGAAGACCGAGGTTCTGCCGACCACCGTTTACCTCGAGATGACTACCGGAAGCCTGGAGGCCGCTGTGGCGGTTTCGGTCCTCATGGTCTTTTTCGCGGTCGCTGTATTGTTCACGATCAGACATTTCGGCAGCGACAGGGCCCTGGGACGGGTTATCTGAGAAGATGATATCAGTAAAAAACCTCAGCCTGGCGGTAGGGGAGTTCGCTCTCGAGGGCGTGAGCTTCGATATCCCCACCGAGACCTATTGTGTCCTGATGGGAAGGACCGGCTGCGGCAAGACCACCATCCTGGAGGCGATCTGTGGGCTGCGTGACGTGAGCTCGGGAAGCATCGAGTTGATGTCGCGAGAGGTTACCGCCCTGCCGCCGGCCGAGCGGGGAATCGGCTTCGTTCCCCAGGACGGCGCGCTCTTTTCCACCATGACGGTCGCGGACAACCTCGGCTTCTCCCTGGAGGTGAGGGGCCGTCCAAAGGGAGCGGTCTCGGAGCGTGTGGGGCGGCTTGCGGAGCTGCTGGGGATATCCGAGCTTCTTCATCGGCGGATCCAGGGACTCAGCGGGGGCGAAAAGCAGCGGGTGGCACTGGGAAGGGCGCTCGCCTTCGAGCCCGGCATCCTCTGCCTTGACGAGCCACTCAGCGCCCTCGATGACGAGACCAAGAAGGGGCTCATCGGATTGCTGGGCAAGGTCAGGTCAGAAACCAGCGTGACGACGCTTCATATCACCCACAGCCTGCAGGAGGCGAGGTCTCTCTGTGATATGCTCCTGGTGATGGAAGATGGCCGGGTCAGGGAGCTGCCGGTGGATGGAGATTCTCCCGCCGACAGCCAGGAGGATGACGGATGAAGGTAAACATTCGCTATTGCGGCCAACTCAAACAGGCCGCCGGTTGTCCCTCTGAGGAGCTCGGGCTGAAGGACGGCCTGAGCGCGCAGGAGCTGATCGCGAGCGTAGCGGCGAGTCACGGCGAACCGCTCACTGGCTACCTTCTCGATGAGAGCGGATGCCTGAGAGCGACGGTGCTTGCCTTCGTGAACGAAGAGCAGGTTGACTGGGAGACCGCGAGATCCCTCGACGATGGTGACGAGCTGGTGTTCATGTCGGCCATAGCGGGCGGTTGAGACCGCTGGTCCCCCTGGAGTAAACGGACCGGTACAATGATCGAACCGAAATCACTCACCGACGAAGAGCGTGCCGTCTACGAATGGCAGATGTGGGTCCCCGAGTTCGGCGAGGCGGGCCAGGAGAAGCTCAAGGGAGCCTCGGTGCTCATCTCGCGAATTGGCGGTCTCGGAGGCGTGGTCGCCTACGAGCTCGCGGCGGCCGGGGTGGGGCGTCTGGTGCTGGCGCATGAGGGCGATGTGAAACCCAGCGACCTGAACCGCCAGCTGCTCATGACCCACGAGGGTCTCGGGAGCTCGCGGGTCGAGTCGGCGGCGAGGAGGCTCCGTGAGCTCAATCCCCGTCTCGAGGTCGAGGCCATCAACGAAAACGTCAGTGAGGACAATGCCGCCCGGCTGGTGGAGAGCGTCGACCTGGTGGTCGACTGCGCCCCGCTTTTCGAGGAGCGCTTCCTGATGAACCGTGAGGCGAAGAGCCGGGGCAAGCCGCTGGTGGAGTGCGCCATGTACGAGCTGGAGGCGCAACTGACGACCTTCCTTCCCGGGCAGACTCTCTACCTGCACGAGCTCTATCCCGAGAAGCCCGAGTGGTGGAAGCGGGAGTTCCCGGTGTTCGGAGCCGTCTCGGGCGCAGTGGGCTGCATGGGAGCTATGGAGGCGATCAAGGTCATTTCCGGTATCGGTGAGCCGCTTGCCGGCGAGCTGCTGGTCTTCGACCTCGGCGAGATGCGTTTCCACAAGATGAAGCTTGGCTCGTCCTGAGTGATCTGGTGAAACCGCCCACCCGCAAGCTCCGGATTCTCCAGGCGAGCTGCTTCCTACCCCTGCTTGTCCTCGCGGCGCTGTTTTTTTTCTACGCTCCCTTCGGAAAGGGGGTCAGCGAGGCCTTCGCCCTCCTTCGCTCGGGGGATCTCCCCGCGCTGGAGTCCTGGGCGCGCGCTACGGGAGGGTGGGCTCCGTTCATCATGGCCGGCCTGATGGTCCTGCAGGCCGTCTCGCCCATACCGATCCCGGCGCTGCTGGTGACGGTGACCAACAGCTTTCTCTTCGGTCCCCTGCTTGGGGGACTGCTCTCGATCCTGTCGGCGAATGTCGCCGCCATGGTCTGCTTCTCTATCGGCAGGTTCTTCGGTGAGCAGGTCGTCGAGAGGATGGTCAGCGAAAAGACGAAGGAGAAGATCGACAGGCTGACCGGAACCCACGGCACCCGCGCGGTCTTCGTCGCCCGGCTGATACCCATCGTGCCCTTCGACGCCGTCAGCTATCTCTGCGGGGTGGGCGGCGTTCGGGCCGGGCCTTTCTTCCTGGCGACCCTGCTCGGCCAGGCCCCGGCGGCCATGACCTACTCCTTCCTCGCCAGGGAGGTGGCGGCGGGCCTAAAAGGGGAGCGTGATCCATGGCTCGTCACCATGACCATCACTTTGTCACTGCTCGGTCTTCTCTGCCTGAGCTGGTGGGTTCGCGGGATCCTGCTGAGTTGCCAGGAGGGTGAAGAAGCCGGCGGCGAGCGGGGCGAGGACAGCCCTCCTCAGAGCTAGTTGGACTTCAACTTGCCGCCTTGAGTATAGTGGTGGACCACACTATGCAGGAGGATGACAGTATGCAGGATCCCATGAACAGGCGCGGTTTTCTCTCGAAGAGCGCAAAGAGCGTGTTCCTGATGTCGGCGGCGGGCTCCGCGTTGGTAGCCCGCAATCCCGTATCGGCGATCCCGCCCAGCGAGCGGGTACGGATCGCCGGGATCGGCTCCGGCGGCAGGGGCTCGAGTCTCGTCTCCGGTTTTCTCGACCATAAGGAGGTCGAGATCGTGGCGATCTGTGATCTTGATCCCTCCCGCGGCGGCTCCCTCGTCAAGCACTGCGAGGCTCGCCAGGGCAAGAAGCCCGCGCGCATCATCGAGCACCGCAAGGTGCTCGATGACAAGAATATCGACGCGGTGATCAACGCCACTCCGGATCACTGGCACGGTCCGCTGACGGTCTTTTCCTGCCAGGCCGGCAAGGATGTCTACGTCGAGAAGCCGCCCTCTCACAATGTCTGGGAGGGCCGCAAGATGGTCGAGGCGGCGCGTCGCTACAAGCGCATTGTCCAGGTCGGCACCCAGAATCGCAGCGCGCCCTATGTCCACAAGGCGCTCAAGTACATCCGCGACGGCAGGATCGGCGACATCAAGGTCTGCAAGGTCTTTAACATGAAGAACGGCGGGCCCTACCGGGAGCCTCCGCCGGGTACCAAGCCTAGGGGGGTCGATTACAACACCTGGCTCGGACCCGCTCCCCTGCGGACCTTCAGCCGGGCCCATTTTCACGGCAACTGGCACAAGTACTGGGCCTATTCCGGCGGCGACATGGCCGACTGCGGCGTCCACCAGCTCGATATCGCCCGCTGGCTCTGCGGAGTCAATTATCCCTCGGCCGTCCACGCCTCCGGCGGTAACCTCGTCCACAAGGATGACAGCGAGGTTCCCGACACCCAGATCGTCACTTACGAATTCGAGAAGATGCTGATGACCTTCGAACTGACGCATTGGGCGCCCTATATGCGCAAGACCAACGGCCAGACCCGAAACGGCAGCGTCCATCCCTTCTGGCCTCAGAACGCCACCCGCATCGAGTTCTACGGCACGAAACAGCTGATGATCCTCGGCCGTCACGGCGGCGGCTGGCAGGTCTTTACCGGTGACGGGAAGGTCATCGACCAGCTCTACGGCCGCTTCCCCGATCCCCCGCACAAGGAGAACTTCATCCAGTGCATCAAGAACCGTAAGCTGCCCAACGCCGACATCGAGGAGGGCCATCGCAGCGCCGTCCTGGTGCATCTGGGCAACATCGCCTACAGGGTGGGGGGACGCAAGCTGCGGTTCGACAAGACCACCGAGACCTTCAGGGCCGACAAGGATGCCAACGCGCTCATCAAGCGAGAGTATCGCGCGCCCTTCGTGATTCCCGAGAAGGTATGATTCCCGGTAAGGAGCCGAGCAGCTGAGCATGTCGCGCACCACAGATGTCAGCGTCAAGGGGGCCGCTCTCTACTATCTTCCGGTAGAGACGCGGGTGCCGCTCAAGTTTGGGCCGGAGACTCTCTCGAGCGTAACCTGCGCCCGGGTCGAGCTGGCGGTCACCGATGGCTCGGGCCGAACGGCGACCGGTTGGGGCGAGACGCCGCTGAGCGTTCAGTGGGTCTGGCCGAGCGCGCTGTCCTACAGCGAGCGCCACGCCGCGCTGAAGGAGTTCACCGAGTTGCTGGCGAAGAGGTGGGCGGAATACCCCGGCAGCGGCCATCCGGTGGAGCTTGGCAGGGATTTTCAGCAGGAGGTGCTGGCCCCGGAGCTGGAATCCTTCAACCGGGCCCGGGATGGATCCGAGCCAATGCCCTGGCTGGCGGCGGTGGTGTGCTGCTCGCTGTTTGACTTGGCGCTCCACGATGCCTACGGGGTGTTGCATGGAGTCGATATCTACAGCACCTACAATTCGGATTTCATGAGTCGGGACCTGTCGGACTTCCTGGTCGACGCAGGCGGCTCGAAGGCTGTTTTCGAGGGAAAATACCCGGCTGACTACCTCGTCAGTGAGAGGCCCTCGAGCTTGCCGGCCTGGCATCTCGTGGGCGGCAAGGACCTGCTCGATGCCGCCGAGCTCGATGGCTCGGAGCCCGATGACGGCTACCCGGTGCTGCTGGCGGACTGGATCGAGCGCGATGGCCTGAGCTGCCTGAAGGTCAAGCTGCGCGGCGATGACGCCACTTGGGATTACGACCGCCTGGTGAGCGTCGGGCGGCTCGCCCTCGAGGGAAACTGCCCCTGGCTCACCACCGACTTCAACTGCACGGTCGAGGAACCGCGCTACGTGAACGAGATCCTCGACCGGCTCGCTGCCGAGCAGGCGGAGATCTTCGACATGATTCTCTACGTTGAGCAGCCCTTTCCCTACGATCTCGAGAAGTACAGCATCGATGTACACAGCGTCTCGGAGCGCAAGCCGCTCTTCATGGATGAGAGTGCCCACGACTGGGAGGTCGTCGCTCGCGGCCGTGAGCTCGGCTGGACCGGCGTGGCGCTCAAGACCTGCAAGACCCAGACAGGGGCGCTCTTGAGCCTGTGCTGGGCGAAGCAGCACGGCATGGACCTGATGGTGCAGGACCTGACCAACCCCATGCTCGCCCAGGTTCCCCACGTGTTGCTGGCCGCCCATGCCGGGACGATCATGGGTGTTGAGACCAACGCGATGCAGTTCTACCCGGAGGCGTCGCTGTCGGAGGCGGCGGTTCACCCCGGGCTCTACACCCGTCGTGGCGGGGAGGTCGAGCTCTCTACCCTCGAGGGACCGGGCTTCGGCTACGGAGTCGATCGTATCGTGAGGGAATTACCTGAGCCGGTTGCCCGCCACCGATCATGATTCGCTGTTGGCGGCCACTCCCTGCGCGCCTCATCTTGAAATTTCTGCTCCGTTAGACGACAATGGTTCATCCGCGGTTACGACCCCCATCTATTTTGAGACTGGTTGCACATGACGACAGAAACTGACGGTTCCGGCTGCAAGATCTCCCGCTACAAGGGCCACGAGTACGAGGTTCCGGCCAAGACGCTTGTCTGGCAGTTGACGGGAAAGGGCTTTGAGAGCTTCCATCTGGAGGAGATCGATGTTCCCGCCATGGGACCGAAGGACATCCTCTTTCGCTCCGACTCTAACGGCATCTGCTTCTCCGATGTGAAGATCGTCAATGCCGGCCCCGACCACCCCCGGCTCGAGGGCTACGACATGGTCCGCGACAAGGTCGTTCCCGGCCACGAGATCTCCATCACGGTGGTGGGTGTAGGCGAGGAGGCCCAGGAGAAATTCCAGGTGGGCGAACGCTACATCGTGCAGGCCGACATGCTCGAGTACAACACGGCGGTGGGCTACGCGATCTGGGGCGGCATGATCCAGTACGGGGTCTTTGACGAGCGCGTGCAGGAGTACCTCATCAAGATCGAAGAAGACATCGCCTACTCCCAGGCTTCTCTCGTTGAGCCATGGGCCTGTATCGAGGCCTCCTACCAGCGCTCCGACCTGCAGCCCGAGGACCGGGTCTGCTGGGTGCTCGGTGGCGGCGGCCCGATGGGGCAGATGCACCTGATCCGTACGCTGGTTCTCAAGGAGCAGGGCGAGGCGCCCGGTATCGAGGTGATCCTCGTCACCGATGTCAGCGATGAGCGACTTGGAGCTGTCAGCAAGCGCTACGGGGAGAGGGCGAAGGCCGCCGGCATCGAGCTGCTGTGCTGGGACCCGAGAGATGAAGATTTCGAGGACAGGATGAACGAGCTCGCCCCCGGGGGCGTCGACTACATCGTCGCCTGCGCGCAGATCGCCGCGGTGGTCAACGACGCCCGGCGCTTTCTCAAGCGCTACGGGGTGCTGAATCTCTTTGCCGGGCTCAAGCGCGGCGAGGGCGACCTCAACCTCGGCGACATCCACTACGACCAGCACACCATCACCGGAAATTCCGGCAGCCGCATTGACGACATGGAGAAGGTCCTCCGTCTCACCGAGCAGGGGCGAATGGACACCAACGCGTCGGCGGGCGCGGTGGTCGGCATGAAGGCCTGCTCCGAGGGAGTCCAGGCCGTGGCGGAGGGGAAGATCACCAATAAGACGATTCTTTACCCCCAGCTTCCCGACCTGCCCCTGACCCGTATCCAGGACCTGCCGGAGATCGTCAAGTTCTCCTCCGAGGTCGAGAAGGAGGTCAGCGAAGGAAACTGGTCGCAGGAAGCCGAAAAAGAAATGCTCGATGACCTGCTGAAGATCTGAAGAGCCCCTCCACCAGCCAAGGACGATTACATTGCCTGACGAGAAAAAGTCCCAGGAGAGCCAGCCTCTGAATTCCGGGCGTCCGCTGAGCGGGCGTGTCGGGGTGGTCACCGGAGCCGGCAGCGGACTCGGCCGCGGTATCTCCCTTTTTATGATCGAGGCTGGAGCCACCGTCGTCGGTCTTGATGTCGACCGGGAGGCGCTCGAAGAGACCAGCGCCGAGCAACCGGCTGGCAGCTACCTGCCGGTCTATTGCGATGTGACGGATGAGAAATCGGTCGAAGAAGCCTTTGAGAGCGCCGCCGCGTCTACCGCCGGGATCGACTACCTGGTCAACGCGGCCGGGATTGCCCCGGCCTACCCGCTGGAGGATTTTCCGCTGGGCGCCTGGCAGAAGACCCTCGATATCAACCTGACAGGCTACTTCCTCTGCGCCCGCGAGGCTGTGAGGATCATGAAGAAGCAGGGCTCGGGCGGATCCATCATCAACATTACCAGCAAGTCCGGGCTCGAGGCCAGCAAGTCAAACTCGGCCTACAACGCCACCAAGGCCGGCGAGATCCATCTCATGCGCGGCTGGGCTATGGAGCTCGGTGGCGATGGGATCCGGGTCAACTGCGTCGCGCCCGGCAACGTCTTCAAGGGCTCGAAGATCTGGAACGAGGAATATATCAAGGCCTGCGCGAAGAAGAAGGGGATCAAGCCCGAGGAGGTCATAGACCACTACACCGCGCAGTCGCCGCTGGGCAAGGAGATCGAGCCCGAGGATGTGGCGAGCGCCGTGGTCTACCTGCTCTCCGATGCCGCCCGGCGGATCACCGGCCAGGTGCTGGTCGTCGATGGTGGCCAGGTGATGGTGCGCTGAGCAGGGGCCTGCTACAGGGAAACTCGAGATGAGCTGGAGAATCGAGAACGAAGGCGGCGCCTTGCGTGTCTTGGTGACCAAGGACCTGCCCGGCAGGCGCTGGGTAGAGGTGCTCACAGCCGCCGGCTGCGAGCTTTCCATCTCGACCTCGCGCGATATTCTCTCCGTTGATGAGATCCGCGAGGCGCTGGGTGGGCGCTGCGATGGCGTGATCGGCCAGCTCACCGAGCCCTGGGGGGCAGAGCTCTTCGAGGCGCTGAAGCAGGCCGGCGGCCGGGTCTATTCGAACTACGCTGTCGGCTTCGACAATGTCGACCTTGCCGAGGCGACCTCGCGCGGTATCGCGGTGGGAAATACCCCCGGGGTGCTCACCGAGACGACCGCCGAGATGGCCGTCGCCCTCACCTTCGCCGCGGCGCGGCGAAGCGGCGAGGCCGAGGTCTTCCTGCGCGCCGGAAAATACGATGGCTGGCTCCCCGATCTCTTCCTCGGTAAGCGACTCTGGGGCGGCACACTCGGCATCGTCGGCGCCGGCCGGATCGGCTCTGCCTACGCGAAGATGCTGGCGCCCGGCCACGAGCTGGACGTTCTCTATTGGGATGTCGAGGATCGCCCCGAGCTGGAGAGCTTCTTCGCGGGCTACAGCGAACTGAACGCGGCCCATGGTGGACGCAGGCTCACCTGCCGCAGGGCCGGGAGTGTCGAGGAGCTCTTCGGGGCGAGCGACATCATCAGCCTTCATACGCCGCTGCTGCCTGAAACCCGTCACCTGGTCAACAGCGAGAGCCTGGCGCTGATGAAAACCGACGCGGTGCTGGTGAATACATCGCGCGGCCCGGTGATCGATGAGGCGGCCCTTGTTGAGCATCTCAAGGCCAACCCGGACTTCCGTGCCGGGCTCGATGTCTTCGAGAAGGAACCGGAAATGGCCGAAGGGCTCGCCGGGATCCCCAATTGCGCCATCGTTCCGCATATCGCCAGCGCCACGACCTGGACGCGCGAGGGAATGGCGACGCTGGCGGCCTGCAATGTGGCGGCGGTGCTGCAGGGCTATGGTTGTGGCGGCGGTGAGATCGGCGAATTTCTCGATGGGGATGTGCCGCAGAAGGCTCCCTCGATTCTCAACGCGGAGGACCTCGGGCTCTGAGCCACCAGGCAGTCCTGTGGTATGCTGTCAGGCGGTCTGAAAAACGAAAACAATCAGGGAGAGAGAGTTGGAAGATGATGAAAAAATATTCCATGCAGGGGGTTCGAGCCGGATGCTGTGGGGCTCTTTTCGTTTTGCTGCTCCTGGCGACAGCGCGTGTAGAGTCGGTCGAGCTTGTCGTTCACGCAGGCGACAGTGCGCGCGGAGATGTCCCGGTTTCCTGGGACCTGGGTAAGCGCTACGCCGACTCGAAGAGCTTCTCTCTCTGGCAGGTCGATGGAGAGAAGGAGAAGCCGGTGGCGGTTCAGCTCGATCCGGCCGCCCGGCGCGTCCATTGGATCGTCAGTGGGATGAAGACGGGCTCCTCCCGCAGCTACCGTCTCTTCCCCGCCGCCGAGAGAAAAGCCGGGGCCGGGCTCGGCCAGGGCGTTGAGTGCGTTGACGATGGAAAGAACCTTCTCTTCAGCATCGCCGGAAAAAAGATCCTCAGGTACAACCACGCCGTAGTGAAGCCGGCCGGCAAGCCGGACCCGGCCTATGACCGTGGCGGCTACATCCACCCGGTCTGGACTCCGTCGGGCAAGTTGCTCACCAACGACTTCCCGCCCAAGCACAAGCATCACCACGGGATCTGGTTTCCCTGGACGAGCACCGTCTTCGAGGGCCGCCATGTGGACTTCTGGAACAGCGCCAAGGAGCAGGGCCGGATCGAGGTCGTCAAGGTCGACGGCTTCGGCGGCGGGCCGGTCTTCGGCTGGTTCAGCGTTCGTCACAGGTTCCTCGACCTGACGGCTCCCGGTGGAGCGAAACCAGCTCTCGATGAGACCTGGAAGGTGAAGGTCTACGCCATCGGCGGGCACTTCCTCTTCGATCTCGACTCGACGCAGAAATGCTCGGGCAAGAGCCCGTTGAAGCTCAACGAGTACCGCTACGGCGGGCTTGGCTTCCGCGGCTCGCACGAATGGGAGGGACCGAACGCCTTCTACCTGACGAGCGAGGGCAAGACGCGCAAGGACGGCCACCACACCGCCGCGCGCTGGTGCGAGATCTATGGCAAGCTCGAGGGCGCCGCCGCGGGGATCTCGATCCTCTGCCACCCGAAGAATTTCAGGGCGCCGCAGAACATGCGGATCCATCCGAGCGAACCGTTTTTCAATTTCGCACCGTGCCAGAATGGCGATTTCAGCATCGAGCCTGGAAAGGATTACGTCTCCCGCTACCGTTTCTACGTCCACGATGGCAAGCCGGATGCGGCGGTTTCGGACCGATTGTGGGGCGATTACGCCTCCGACTTGCGGATCGAGGTCCGAAAAGGTTGAGAAGGTCTGGCGGGTTTACGAATTTCCCCGTTTCCGTGGTACTCTCTTTGAAAATACGCACCGCTGCGTTTTGAAACGGGTTTTCGCAAAGGCCGTGAAATCATGAAGAAAGCTTTCATCCAGCTGTCCCTGATTGTCGGGATCTCGATCGTGCTGGGCGGGATCTACAATTTCGCCATCAGCTCTTCTGCCAACTATCTGAGTTTTAAGGTCAAGAAGGGTCGCTACGATTCAGTCAAGAAGTGTGAAGAGGCCACGGGAGCCGGGAATACAATCCCTGGAACCGGCACGCCATCTGTGACGCCGGCGACAGTTCCGCCTGTCCCCGGGACTCCGGACCCGGTCGAGCCGGGAACCCCGGCTGAAAAGAAAAATCCAGCGCTTGCCGAAGATGAGGCGAAAACTCCCCGGATCCTTGTGGATGAGGCATTTGAAGAGTGGGAGTCCGGTTCTCTCTTCATCGATGCCCGCCGCACCAAGGTCTACGTTAAGGGGCATATTCCCGGGGCGGTGTCGATTTCTCCCTGGGAGAATACCCGTGAGGAAAGGGTGCTCCAGCTGCCTGAAAAGGAGGAGCTTGCCGACCCCGTGGTGGTTTACTGCACCCGCAGCAAGGATTGCGAGGATTCAGAGATGATTTCCGGTGACCTCAAGGCTCTCGGTTTCACCAATGTCCTGATCTTCCAGGGAGGCTACCCAGTCTGGCAGGAGCAGGAAAAACCCGTCACCGAGGGCGAGGAAGCAGGGGAAAGGCCGGGGCAATGAAAGAGAAGCTTTTCCACCCGAAGCTCCAGCTCCTGGTACGTGTCGTGCTCGGCGGAATTCTTGTCTACGCCAGCTGGCACAAGATCGCCGACCCGCCGGATTTCGCCAAGATCATCTACAACTACAGCCTCTTTCCTGAAGCATCCCTTCACACGTTTGCGATCTTTGTTCCATGGATCGAGCTGCTGGCCGGCCTTGCGCTCATCACCGGTATCGGCCTGCGCGGCGGAGCCCTCATGGCGGCGCTCTTCTTCTCTTTTTTCATAGTCGCACTGAGCTACAACATCTCCCGCGAATGCGCGACGATCTGTGGTTGCTTCGATACCCATGCCAACGGTGAGAGCTTGTCCGATGCAGAGAAATTCACCAAGATGAGATGGGAGGTCGCCTTCGACTGCAGCCTGGTCGTCGCGGCTCTCTACGTTCTTGTCGGGACATTTGGTTGCTGCGGCGGCGGTTCCTGCGATGGGGGCTCTGGAGATGCCGCTGCACCCGCAGAAGAGACCGCCGCCTGAGCCACCGGTGATCGTTACTCCGGAGGGTTCAATCCCGCCAGGTCTTCGGTGACGAAGAGTCCATCCTTGCGGATCAGCTCACCGTCGAACCAGATCTCCCCGCCGCCGTACTCCGGGCGCTGGATGGTGACGAGATCCCAGTGCACCTCTGAGCGGTTGGTATTGTCGGCATCGTCGTAGGCGTTGCCGGGGGTGAAGTGGAAGGAGCCGGCGATCTTCTCATCGAAGAGGATGTCCATCATCGGCTCGAGTACCTTGGGGTTGAAGCCGATGGCGAATTCGCCGATGTAGCGCGCGCCCTCGTCGCTGTCGAGGATCGAGTCGATCTTTTCGGTATGGTTGGCGGTGGCCTTGACGATCTTCCCTGCGCTGAACTCGAGGACGATATTGTCAAAGACGGTTCCCTGGTAGAGGCTCGGGGTGTTGACGCTGAGGGTTCCTTCGACGGAGTCCTTCACCGGGGCGGTGAATACTTCTCCATCGGGAATGTTGTACTCCCCGGCACAACCGACGGCGGGAATATCCTTCACCGAGAATTTCAGATCGGTTCCCGGTCCCTTGATATGGACATCGCCGGCGTTCGCCATTCTCTCTTCGAGCGGCTTCATCTGCCCGGCCATGACGGCGTAATCGACGGTGCAGACATCGAAGTAGAAGTCCTCGAAGCTCTCAGTGCTCATGTGAGCCTGCTGGGCCATCGCGGGCGAGGGCCAGCGCAGGACAACCCACTTCGTGTTCGGAACCCTCACCTCGAGGTGGACCGGCTTGAGGATGTGCTTCTGGTAGAGCTTCATCTTTTCCTGCGGCACATCGGCCATCTCGGTGGAGTTGTGGGTGCCGCGCAGGCCGATGTAGCACTGCGCCTCCTCCATCATCTGGCGTTCGTGTTTTCCGATGTAGGCGAGCTGTTCCTCCTCGGCGTTCATGTAGAGTTCCCTGATCACCCGGTTCTGGCGGGTGTGGCACAGGGCGTGGCCACCGGCCTCGCGGATCCGGCCGAGCAGCACCGCGGTGAACTCCTCGGGGATGTCGAAGGTCTCAACGATGACCTTCTCCCCCGCCTGGACTTTGCAGGAATGGCCGACGATCACGTCGGCGAGCTGTTTGTACCTGGGGTCTTGCATGGTTGAGCTCCTTTCAGTTTTCTTTTTCCAGTTCCGGGGGTAGGCCGGTGAGGTCGCTCTTGTGAGCCTCGCCCGGGATTTCCTGTACGTAGCGGGGAACGGCATACCCCGGTAGCCTGCGGCGAAGTGCCGCGATGAGTTCCAGGCCCCTCTCTACGGGAACCTGGAAATGCAACGAGCCCGTCACGGGATCGAGCTGGTGGAGATAGTAGGGCATCGCTGCGAGGTTGACCAGCCGCTCCGACAACTCTGCCAGTACGTCTGCGTCATCGTTGACGCCTTTCAGCAGCACGGCCTGGTTGAGGACGGGGATCCCCGCGTTGATAAACCTGCGCAGGGCCTCGCCTGTGGCGGTATCGAGTTCAGCAGGATGGTTGGAATGGACCACCACCACGGGAGCGAGCCGGGAGGTCCGCAGGGTGCTGATCAGTCCATCGGTCACCCGCGATGGGATGACGATGGGCAACCGGCTGTGAATGCGCAGGCGCTGCAGGTGGGGGATCCTGTCGAGGCGTTCGATCAGCCGCTCGAGGGTCCTGTCGGTCAGGACCAGCGGATCGCCACCGCTGAGTATGATCTCGCGGATGGATTCATCGGATCGGAGCTCCCTGAAGGCGGGCTCCCAGGCCTCCATCCCCGCTGGTGTCTCTCCGTAGGGATAGTTGCGCCGGAAGCAGTACCTGCAGTTGACGGCGCAGGTGCCCGCGGCGACCAGGAGCGCCCTGCCGTGGTATTTTTTCAGGAGACCGGGCGCGCTGAGGAATTTCTGTTCAGCAAGAGGGTCATCTCTGCTGCCGGGTGCATCTTCGTGTTCAAGACCCAGGGGCAGCACCTGGCGAAGGAGGGGGTCCGCGGGGTCGCCAGGCCGCATCCGCGCGATAAACTCCCTCGGTACAGCGAGGGGAAAAAGCTCCGCAGCCCTTTGTGCTTCAGCGAGCAGGCCTTCATCGAGTTGCAGGAGCTCGAGGAGTGCCACCGGGTCACGGACAGCCCGGGCCAGCGATTCTTTCCAGGATGGGGCTGGAGCCGCCACGTCGCTCTCAGATGTGGCCCTTTGGCGGCCGTTTGTGATATTCTCCATGCTCGTTCCGGGGGAAAGTTCCTTCGTTCGAGGTACAGGTATCTTTGCGGAGCTAAAGGTACTTACGATTTTTGCAGAGTACAACAGGCGATTTCGAGCATGGCGACAACATACGGAACCAGTGATTTCCGCAAGGGCCTGCGGGTCGAGTTTGAGGGTGACCCCTACCTCGTGGTTGAGTGCGAATTCAGGAAGCCCGGCAAGGGTTCGGCGATCTATACGCTGAAGGTCAAGAACCTCCTCACCGGCAGGGTGCTCGAGAAGACCTTCCGCAGCGGTGACTCCATCGCAGGCGCCGACTGTCACGACCAGAAGATGCAGTACATCTTCAATGACTCGCGTGAGTGGCACTTCATGGATCCTGACAGCTACGAGCAGTACCCGGTCAGCAAGGAACAGCTCGGCGATCTCTGGAAGTTCCTGGTCGAAGAGATGATGTGTGATGTGACATTCTACAACGGTAATCCGATCACAGTGACTCCTCCAAACCATGTCGAGCTCGAGGTCGAGTACTGCGAGCCGGGGGCCAAGGGGAATACGGCAACCAACGTCACCAAGCCGGCCAAGGTCCAGACCGGCGCCGAGATCCAGGTGCCGATCTTCATCAAGATCGGCGATGTGCTCAAGGTCGATACCCGCACGGGCGAATACATTGAGCGAGTCCACAGGTAAGGATGCAGAGCGGCGGCGCGGCGCTGCGCACGAGGTGTTGAAGCTTCGTGCCGGGATGCTGGCGCAGGCCCGGGATTTTTTTGCCGGGCGCGGCATTCTGGAGGTGGAGACCCCGCTCCTTTCACGCGGCGTGGTCGTGGATCGTTATCTCGATCCGCCGGTATGCGGCTACAGCCACGGTGCCGGTGGGCAGAGGGAGAGCCTCTACCTGCAGACCTCTCCGGAGGCGGCCATGAAGCGTCTGCTCGCGGCCGGTATGGGATCGATTTACCAGGTCGGCCATGCTTTTCGAGAGGGTGAGCGCGGCAGGCTGCACAATCCTGAGTTTACCCTCATCGAATGGTACCGGCCGGGGCTGGACCACCACGCACTCATGGACGAGGTCGGAGCTCTGCTGGGACGGCTGCTGCCCCGGAGGTGTAAGGCCGGGAGCTGGGAAAAGCTGAGCTACAGGCAGCTCTTCCGCGACCGGCTGGGAATCGACCCTCTCGAATGCGAGGTCGGAGCGCTTGGACAGGCGGCCGAGAGCCTCGGCGTTGAGATCCACGGAGATTTTCCCTGGAAGGACAAGGATGCCTGGCTCGACCTGCTCCTGTCGACCAGGCTGCAGGAGGATCTCGGGGTTGACCACCCGGTTTTCATTTACGATTACCCGGCAACCCAGGCCGCCCTGGCGAGGCTCTGCCCGGATGAACCCCGCCTGGCGGAGCGCTTTGAGCTCTATATTGGCGGCGTGGAGCTCTGTAACGGCTACCACGAGCTGCTCGACGCCGCCGAGCAGCGGGCGCGTTTCGAGGAGGCCAATGAACAGCGCCGGGAAGACGGCCGCCAGCTGCTGGCGCTCGATGAGAAGTTGCTGCAGGCTCTCGAGGCCGGCCTGCCTGAATGCTCCGGTGTGGCGCTGGGTTTTGACCGCGTGGTGATGCTGGCCTGTGGGGCGCAGAGCATCGACGAGGTGCTGGCCTTCCCATTCGAGGACATCTGAGGCTGCTTGCCAGCATGGCCGGGAGCAATTATCATGGGGGCTGCAGGAAAAAACAGGAGCTTCCAGTATGAGTGAGATCAACATTCGCCCGGCCACAGCTGCTGACCTCGACATCATCGTCGATTTCAGTGCCAGGCTGGCTGATGAGTCTGAGGGCCTCGAGCTTGACCGCGAGACCCTCGCAGCCGGGGTGCGCTCGGCGTTGGAGGATTCCTCGAAGGCGCGGTATTTTCTCGCCGAGGCGGCAGGAGACGACGGCGCTCTCGAGATCGCCGGACAGTTGATGACCACCTATGAGTGGAGCGACTGGCGAAACGGCATGTTCATCTGGATCCAGAGCGTCTATGTCAGGGCGGAGCATCGCCGCAAGGGAGTCTTCAAGGCGCTCTACAACCACGTCACCGCCCTGGCCGCTTCGCCGGGCTATTGCGGTGTGCGTCTCTACGTTCACGATGGGAACTCTTCCGCGCGTGAGACCTACCTGCGGCTGGGAATGATCGAGTCCCACTACACGGTGCTCGAGACTCCTGACCGTCTCAAGGATGAGTGAACGGCTCAGTTCCCGGATGGAGTTCCGAGTGCCTCCAGCAGCTCCCTGGTGCCGGGGTGGCGGGGATTGAGCAGGAGGGCCATCTCGTAACTTTCCCTCGCCGCGGCAAGATTACCGCGCTGCTGGTAGAGAAAGCCGAGGTTGTGCTGGATGCTGGCACCCCTTAAATCATCGTTTCCCGCGAGTTCAAGGGCACGCTTGAACAGGGACTCAGCCTTTGGGTCCTGCCCGGCGGCTCCGTGGAGGATGCCGTAAAATTCCACGACCCCGGCGTCTTCCGGGAACCTGGTAAAGGCAGATTCCATGATGGAGATCCCGCCGGAAGGATCTTTTCGTTGCAGGCAGGCCGTGGCGAGCTGGCGGGCGATATTCTTCGGCACCTCGGGGGTCTCCCCGGCGAAGGCGAAGGCTCTCTCGACCTGTTTGGCGGCCTCGGCGGAGTTTCCCGTTTTCTGCAGCTCCTGGGCGATCACCAGGTAGTAGTACATCAGGTATTCCTGCAGGGTTTTTCCGGGGGTCCTGGTGGCGCGGAAGCCGACGGAGGTTGCCAGCTGGTCGAGCCATTCATCCTTGGTTGTGGCCAGGGAGGTCTGTATTTTTTCAAGGTGCCCGATGAGCTTCCTGGTGTTTTCTGCTCGCTCCAGGTTGGTTTTCTCGAGAGTACGCCCCACCGATTCAGCCAGCTCCAGCTGGTGGAAGGCCTCCTGGAGCACGCGGGCGGCGTCCAGTTTCCCGGGCGCGATGCCCTTGCACCAGGAGTCATCCGGCGGGGAAGAGTCGGCCTGAGCAAGATCCCTGTAGGCGGTGAAGCTGTGGCCGTAAAGGCCCTTGGGGCATTCAAACTCCAGCACCGGGAAGCTGTCCTTATTGAGGGGGCCTTCCCCTGTGTATTGCGCGAGGGTGGCGGTGTCCATACGGTAGTGCCGCAGGAGGCTGGGGGTATCGACCATACCGAGATTTTTCAGGTCAGATCTGAACTCGGGATTATTAAAGAGCATATCGAGGCGCGAGCCATCGAGCCTGATCGGCTCCTTGCTGCCGATCAACAGGCAGTCGTAGCCGAGATCCCATAGCTGCACATGTTGATCGAAGACCGCTGTGAAGGTACGGAAGACCGTCTTGAGGTCTTTCTCACGCATGTTGATCTTATGGATCCACTGGCAGATGATCCCATCATCGCTCAGGCGGTCCCGGCAGATTTCGAAAAACTCCGTGGTGAAGAGGTTGCCGATTCCGGCGATCCAGGGATTGGAAGGCACCGAGGTGATGACATCGTAGGTTTCCGTGGTGAATTGAAGATGGTTGCGGCCGTCGCCGACCACGTTGCGCACCTTGGGGTGGTCGTTCAGTGAGCCCCGGTTGGCGCTTGAGAAATAAACGCGCGCGGCCTCGATGACCTCCTGGGAGATCTCCAGGTTGTCAATGCTGCGCTCAGGCAGGGGATAGAGGGTCAGGGTGCCGAGAGTGACGCCACCGCCGAGTCCGAGAGTGAGCACCCGCTTCGGTTCAGGGTGCAGAATCATCGGCAGGTGCCCGGCCAGCACCTGGTGGGGGAGGTCCCGGGTAAAGCCACCATCCGGGCCGATCGAGGCGTCTGCTTTGCCGGAGATCCTCAGCGCCCTTATCTTCGGGTTGGTTTTCTTCTCAACTACGGTGACCTCTGCATGGAGTCCGACCTTATGGAAAAGAACCTCGTTGTTTTCGATGGTCTGGGCGATCAGCTCCTCGATGGGCCGCTTTTCCCGGGTGCGGCGGTCCTTGTAGTAGGAACCGGAGAAGTAGCTGTAGGCACCGAGACTCATGATGGCCGGATGCCAGAAGCTGCTGTCCTTGTTCCAGGCATTCGGACGCATGCCCACAAGGGGGATGAGCGAAAGAAGGGTGATGGTGAAGGCGCAGGCAAGGGCTATGGCTCTCGGCGCTGGTGTTTTCAGGCTCCTGGCTGCCGCCCAGGTCAGTGCCAGTCCCACCAGCAGGTTCAGGGCTGCACTGATATAGAGGGTGTGAAAGACCTCTCCGAAAATCGGCACGAAGAGAAAGCCGGCAGCCAGCGTTCCCAGGATCGAGCCCATGGTGTTGGAGAAGTAGGCTGAGCCCACGGCGTTGCCGACCTTATCGATGGCCACGGTCCTGATCTTGCTCACCAGCGGGAAGACGGTTCCCATCAGGAGGGTGCAGGGGAGCACCAGGCCGGCGACCATCAACAGCTTGATCCAGAGGAAACCCGAGTAGCTCGGCTCCTCGACCTGGTCGAACAATCGCGCTCCCCACAGCGGGAAGCGCCCCAGCGCCGGGATGGTCGCCGATACGAGCAGCCCCTTGACCGTGACGATGAGCCCGAGGACGAGGATCGGTCTCTTGATGCGATCGACCACCAGGCTCATCACCAGTCCGCCGAGCGCGATCCCAAGGATAAATAACGTCACGATGAGGCTGAAGGCATAGGTGCTGTTGCCGATCGTCGGGATGAGCGCCTTGGTCCAGGAGATCTGCAGCAGCATGTTGGCGAAGCCGGTTACCCCGAAGCAGAGAACACAGAGGCGAACATTGAAGGGGATCGGCGCGGCCTTTAGAACCGGGTCTTCTTCTTTCTTCTCCGTGGCCGGAGACTCGCGGGCAGGGGCAGCCAGCCCCCGGGCCGCGTAGATCACCACGACTCCGATGACGATGTCGATCACCACCGCCAGGGCGGTCGTTCCCCAGAGTCCGAGCGTGGCGATGGCGAAGAAACCGGTCAGGGCGGCGCCGAAGAAGGCGCCGAAGGTATTGACCGTGTAGAGCCCGCCGATGCTCATTCCCACCTTGCTCATGCGGGTGGTAAGGAATTTCGACAGTACCGGCAGGGTGGCTCCCATGCAGGTTGTCGGGCCCAGCAGAACGATGACGCAGAAAAGCAGCCTGCACAAAAGAAGGGGCATCGCCTCCGGGTTTCCCTCGTAACCCTGGTAGAGCCAGCCGAAGACCGGCTCAGCGAGGCTGATCAGCAGCGGCACCAGCAGGCAGAGGAGCCCGACCGCCAGGACGAGGATCCCGTAGAGCCGCAGCGGGTTTCTCGAGCGGTCAGCGGCTCGTCCACCGAGGCGGCTTCCCAGCGCGAGACCACCCATGAAGACGGCGACCACCGCCGTGATGGAGAAGTGCGTATTGCCGATCACCCCGCCCAGCATCCGCGCCCAGAGGACCTGGTAGAGCAGACCGGTGGCGCCGGAGAGAAAGAAACAGCTTAAGGCCAGTGCTCGTAGTGACATTCCCATCCGCCGTGAGGTTGCTGTCGTGGGCTGGAACAGTTTACGGTTTTTAGCTTCCGGCGAGAAGGAGGCGCTTGCAGGCAAGCGGGTTTTACTCGACCAAGGCGCCCTCTGAAGCCGAGCCGACATGGCGGCTGTATTTCCCGAGAACACCGCTCTTGTAGCGGGGTTTCGGCTTTTTCCATTTTGCCATTCGTCTCTTGAGCTCCGCCTTCGCGACCACCAGGTCGAGCTGGCGCTTTTTCGCGTCGATGAGGATCGTGTCGCCGTTTTTGACCAATGCGAGCGGTCCGCCTTCGTAGGCCTCCGGCGCCACGTGGCCGATCATGAAACCGTGTGTCGCGCCGGAAAAACGACCATCGGTGATCAGCGCCACATCGCTGCCGAGGCCGGCTCCCTGGATCGCTCCGGTCACATGCAGCATCTCGCGCATTCCCGGGCCGCCCCGGGGGCCCTCGTAGCGGATGACGATGACATCGTTTGGCTTGATCCGGCCTTTCTTGACGGCCTCGAAGGCATCCTCTTCACGGTTGAAGACCTTCGCAGGGCCCTCGTGGGTGGATTTCTCCTGTCCCGAGAGCTTGATCACGCAGCCATCGGGAGCGAGCGAGCCCCTGAGGATCGCGATCCCGCCGGTTTTCTTCAGCGGTTTGCGTGCGCTGACGATGACATCCTGTCCTTTTTTCGCCTTCGCCCTTCGGGCTTCGGCCCCGATGGTGCGCCCACTGACTGTGAGCTGGTCGCCATGGATTTTTAGATCGGAAGAGCACACG
>JAYGDV010000301.1:0-17118 GCA_046582735.1 Planctomycetota bacterium | reverse complement strand
AAATGCCTGTGCCCGAAGGGGTTGGCGGCAAACAGGCCGTAATCCCTGATGTGCCAATGCGTCGGATGGCGGAAGCTGGCGGGGTGGTCCATGATGGTTACCCCGACTTCCCTGCCATCGACCGGCCCGTAATAATCGATCCATTCAGCCGGTTTGCCCCAGCACTCTGCTGCACCCGAAGCGCCGCGGGAATTTTTGATGCTGCCGCCGCTGGTCTGCTTCATCGTGCCGGCGACGCGAATACCGAAGGAGCCCTCCTTGGTGGACCCGAAATAGACATCTCCCTCACTGGCCACCAGGGTGATATCAAAGTCCATCAAAACCTGCCCGGATTCGAGCGGAATAATTCTTACGTCTCTGCGTTCCTCGAGGATTTTCTCTCCCTTCACCGTCTCCCAGCTGTTCGTGGAGACCAGGCGGCCGTAGACCGCGCCGGATTCCCTGGCCTTGAAGCCACGATGGACAATCCGTCCCGTCTGGTCTCCTTCGGCCCAGAAATCAACCCCGTTCACCTCGCCATGGGTAAACCACAGTGACCGGTGATGGGGATGGTCAGCGCGCTCCCCCTTCACCCCGCTCTTGAGAGGATAGTGACGGGTCAGGTTCCCCCCGGCAGGATTGCGCAGCGGATAAAAATAAGGCTTGTATAACTGCTTACCGCCATAGACATAGCTGCTGAAGGCCTTCCCATCGATATCGATGCGGCTCGAGCCGGTCCCCTGCGTGAGCACCTTGACGCGGTCTTTTCCCCTGGGCGCCTTGCCCAGCAGTTCGATGCTCCACTGCCCCTTCGTACCGGCCACCAGCTTCGGCGACACCCAGTGCACGATGACCCCGCCCTTGACGCGCTCGAGCTGGGCCGGGAGCTCCCTGCCATCGGAAACCCGCCGGACCTTCGCCCCGGGCAGCTCAGGCACTCCCCGCAGCGTGAAGCTGAGAGGCGTCCATGCCAGGTCCCGTGCAACCGGGTCAGAAACAACTCCCAGCCGGGTACCGGCAAGGAGAGTGGAGGGAACCGCGAGAACCATCAACAACAGTAAGGAAAGAAAGCGCATCGTCCTGCTCCGGATGCCTGTGAGATTCATTGTGTGCTCAGCGCCTCGATTCCGGGCTCGACTGGACCGTGCCCGGTAAAAACTAACAACCGCAGAGCCCGGTATGGTAGGACATTGGCGGCGGCAGGACAAGATTGCGAACAGGCGCCGGGCGCCTGCAGGTGAAAAACCACTTTGCCTGCCGGCGGCGTTTTCAGTTGCCGCTGCCCTCCGGGGTGGAGACCCCCAGCGGCACCTCCTGCGCGGAACCGCCCGGACCCGACTCCCCCTCGTCGTCATCTCCTTGGGAGAGGCGCTCGTAGGTTCGTCCCTCGGTCGGACAATCCCGCGAAAGCAGCGCCTGCTTGTAGAGTTTCTGCCCCCAGTCAGTGGGGTACTCTCCGGTCAGGCAGCCCTCGCACAACTCGCATTCGGAGATACCGAGCGCGCCGTTCAACTCCTCAACCGAGAGATAACGCAGGGAGTCGGCGCCGAGATCGGCAGCGAGTTTTTCGAGTCCATCTGCAGCCAGGTCCCCCTTGACCGGCTTGTCAAAGAACTTGGGGGCAATCAACTCGCTGACCGTCGACATATCGATACCATAGCTGCAGGGTGCCATGATCGGCGGACAGGCGACTCGCACATGAACTTCCCTGGCGCCGCCGTATTTCCTGATCATCTTCACGATGACGCGGAGAGTCGTCGAGCGAACAATGCTGTCCTCGACCAGGAAAACCCGCTTATCACGGACCACCTCCGGCAACACGGTATACTTCCTCTGAACCCTCTCCCTGCGATTCTTGCCCTCGATGAAGGTACGCCCGACATAGCGGTTACGTATCAACCCCTCCTTGGTCGGGATACCGAGCCGGTGAGCCATGGCATCACAGGCCGCCTTGGCGGTGTCGGGAACCGGGACCGCGATGCAATCCTCTGCGTTTACCTCCAGCGGCTCTACATCTGCCAGCGCCTCGCCGAGGCGGTTGCGGGCAAGGTAAACCGACTTGCCGTTGAGCTCTGAGGCGACATTGGCGAAATACACCCACTCGAAAAAACAATGTGCCTTGCGGGACGAGGAAGCGAATTTCCTGATCTCGTATCCCTCGGGACGTACGTGGATCAGGTGGCCGGGCTCGAGATCGTGGATGTCATTGAAGCCCTTGTTGGCAAGGGCAAGACTCTCGGAGGCGGCACCGAACAGGTTGCCGCGAAAACCGTATACCAGGGGGCGCACACCAAGGGGGTCGCGGGCCAGGACCAGGTCTCCATCCGCGTTGAGAAACGCCAGGCTGTAGGCGCCATCGACTGTATCGGCGATATGCCTGAAGACGTCGACGAAGTCAGGCTTCTTATCTCCCTTATTGGCATAGGCCAGGTGATGCATGAACAACTCGGTATCGGTGTCATGGGCCAGGTGGTAGTCACCCTTGTCCTGCTCGAGCAGTTTCTTGCGCACCTCGGCATAGTTGGCAATATTTCCGTTGAAGCAGAACGCGAACCATTTCCATTTTCGGCCATGATGACGCTCAAAGGGCTGAGCGTATTCCCGGCCTTCCTTGCCGCAGGTGGCGTAGCGGGTATGCCCGATCGCGGCGCGGCCACTGTACTTATCCACAATCCCCCGGAATTTCCCGGGGTCCGGATGGGTCAGGTGAAACACATCCGTAACGCTGCCGACCTCCTTGTAGGTATCGATCAGTTGCGCCGCTTTTTCATCGTAGCGGGTAAGGCCCGCCGCCAGCTGCCCCCTGTTCTGCAGATCGATGAGCATGTCGGGGATCAGCCTGGTTACAGACCCCTTGTACAGGTCCGCACCGGGGGCCGGGGCGCTGTCCAACCTGTAGACTGCGGCGATGCCACATTCGTCATGAACCCGATCTAGCACTTAAGACAGTCCTCGCACACTAAAGACAGTCCTGCAGAAAACCTGGAAAAGCTCTCCGAAAGCCGAACGATACCCGCAGTACGAAACCGAGTCAAGCTCGGCACTTCCAAGAGTTTTTTTTACTCCTCCCGGCGGCTTTTGAGCCACTGGGCAATGTGGCGGCCCGGACAAGCGGTCGGACTGAGACCCGCCATGGCCCGGATACCGCTGTGGGTATATACATCCCGGTCCGCGATGAAAAAGCGGCGCTGCAGGAGCGACAGCATCTGCGCCAACCGCTGCAGCTGCCAGGAAGTGGGTTGCTGAAGGTCAAAGTTGCCCAGCACGAGAATCCCTATATTGCCCATATTGAGCTCGCGGGAGCCGGCATGGGCCCCGATCCTGTCGAGGTGCCGGCCTTCCCAGGCCCTCCCTGCGGAATCGATAATAAAATGGTAGCCGATGTCGTCCCAGCCGTTGGCGGCGATGTGCGTGTCCTGGATACCCCTGATCGCCCTGCCAACGGCGATCCTGTCAATAGCAGAAAAAACCCCGCCGCCGGAGTGATGGACAGTAATCCTGCGGGGATCGCCCAGGGCTATATTCAGCTCGACCTGTTCCGATGCGCCCCATTGCCCCCGGGCAAGAGATCCCAGCTCGAAAGCGACAGCCTCTCTCCAGCGGGCTGCGGGATCAGCCTGCGGTCCGGGACGAGCGACCGTGACCAGCACCACCAGGGCGCCGAGCAATGCCGCCGCCAGGCCCATCGTGGCCAGGCGAACTCTCTTCCGTTCACTTCCTTTCTTCATCGTAAGGAGAGTTTACCCGCAGCGCAGCGCCGAGAAAAGCCACCTCCAACCCGCAGGCCGCCCTGCAGGGAATATTCGCATAATGCTTGTACTTAACGTAATCAGACGTGAAAATTGAGCTTTGGGTACGGCTTCGCCCCTTTGTGGATTAAACATGGGAATCAGAACCCGAACGCTTATCGGACTGGCCCTTTGCGTAGTGGCTTGCCTGGCAACCACCAAGGCTTTCACGCAAACCGTCATCATTAACGAGATCCATTACCATCCCGGTGATGGCAGTTCCTCCGGCGAGTTCGTGGAGTTGCACAATTACGGCTCGAGAGATGTAGACATCAGCGGGTGGCTCCTCAGCGGCGCGGCCACCTATGTATTCCCCCAGGGAAGCGTCATGGAGAGCGGCGGGTTCCTTGTCATCGCCGCCAATGCAGACCTGCTGGCAAGCCGCTACGACCTCCCGCGAGATTCCCTCCAGGGCGACTTTTCCGGCAACCTCGACAATGCAGGCGAACTGCTCCAGCTCTGGACACCACTGGGCTACATGGTGTCCTTCGTCGACTACGGCGAGTCTGACCTGTGGCCGGAGACCCCCGATGGACTCGGGCCCTCGCTCGAGCGCATCTCGCCGGCACTGGAAGAAACGGACCCGCGCGGATGGGCCGCCTCGATACCTGTAGGGGGAACCCCGTCGAGGGAGAACTCCGTGCGAATCATCGACAGCAACGCTCCACAGGCCAACCGCTCCACGTGGGTTGAACGGGGCGCCGAGTTCCGCTACTTCAAGGGTACCGAGGCTCCGCCTGAGAACTGGAAGGGCGGAAATTTCGACGACAGCGGCTGGGAATCCGGCCCTGCAGGTTTCGGCTACGGAGACGATGACGACGCCACCGTCCTTGCTGACATGGCGGAGAATTACCTGACCATATTTCTCCGGCGGCGCTTTGAGGTCGGCGATCTTGACCTTGTAACCGCAGCGATCCTGTCGGTCGATTATGACGACGGCTTCGTTGCCTATGTCAATGGAGTGGAGATTGCCAGGGCCAACCTCGATGCTATTGAGTTTGACAGCCCGACCACCGTCAACCATGAGGCCGGGGCTGCCGAAGAATTCCAGCTCGCTGACCTTGGCGTGCTTCATGAAGGAGAAAACATCCTCGCGGTCCAGGGCCACAACACCGGCCTGACCAGTTCTGATTTCAGCATTTCACCCTTCCTGGATTTCATTGAACAGGAAGAGGGCAAGGAACCGGAAGGCAATCCGGTCCCGCCCGCACGAGACCTGGTCATCAACGAGGTCTACAGCGGAGGAGAAGGAAGCGGCTGGGTTGAGCTCTACAATCCAACGGGTGAAGAGCTCGATGCTGCCGGCCGGCGCATAGGGGTCTTCCCGGCTGAGGCCGGAAGCTACATCCTGCCGGCACAAACCACCATCGCCGCCGGTGGGCACCTGGTCGTGTTTGAAGCCCAGCTCGGTTTCGAGCTCGATAGGGTCCAGGCTCTCATCCTTGATGACGGCCGGGGCTTTTTCATTGATGGCTTTAACCCGCGCACCACCGAGAACGGCCTCTCAAGCGGCCGCTTCCCCGATGGCGCCGACAACCGCCTGGTCTTCGAGGAGGCCACCCCGAGCCGCGCCAACCTTCACCGCCCGCGCGCAGACATCATCATCAACGAGATCATGTATCACGCGGCAGATGATGCGGGCGGTGAGTATATCGAGCTCCTGAACCGCTCCGGCGAGGTGGTCAACCTCAGCGGCTGGACCTTTACCAGGGGAATCGACTTTGAGTTCCCCAACGGCACAGCCATCGGCCCTGGCGAGTACCTCGTGCTGGCCGGGGAGCCTCAGCTGGCACAGGAGCATTACGGAATTGAGGGGGTTCTCGGACCCTGGGAGGGTAGCCTCAGCAATTCTGCGGAGACACTCCTGCTGCGCGACCAGAATGGCAACCCCGCCGACCGGGTGCGCTACGCGGATGAAGGAAGCTACCCGGAAACGCCCGATGGCGAGGGCCCCTCCCTCGAGCTCATCAACCCGGGAATCGAAAACCGCTACGGGCCCGCCTGGCGGGCGAGCGAAGAGCAGGGCACCCCGGGGCGTTTCAACTCTCGCTCGCAAGCCGATCCCGACCCGATTATTGCCGGCATACGCCATCATCCTGTCACCCCGACTGCGGATGAAAGCGTCCGTGTCCTGGCATCTGTTTCCGACGACCGGGAGCTCCGCGGGGTAACGCTCACCTGGGAGGTCGACGGCGACAACGATTCCAGGGAAACCATCGAGATGGTCGATGACGGAGAAGGCGACGACGGGGTGGAGGGCAACGGCATCTACGGCGCCGAGATCCCCGCCCAGTCCGATCTCGACATCGTCGCGTTCTGGATCAATGCCCAGGGCGAAGGAGACCAGTCCGCCCGGGCGCCTGCTGATGCGCCGGAACGCCCCTGTCTCTACCAGGTCGAGAACACGCCCCCGGAAGAGCCCCGGCCCCTCTACAGGATCATCATGCGCAGGAGTGGCCTGCAGAATTTCAGGAACCGGGCACGCGGCAGCGTGGAGCTGGCGAACCTCACCCTGGTGGCCGATGGCCGCGCCTGGCACAACCGCGGGATCCGGCTCAGGGGCTCTTCGGCTCGCAGCTGCAACCCCTTGAGCTACCGGATCCAATTCGACCACGACTCTGACTTCCACGGCATCAAGCGAATCAACATGAACGGCTGCAATGCCGACCAGCAATGGCTCGGCCTCGACTTCCTTCGCCGCACAGGAACGGCAACGCCACTGGCCTGGTTCCGGCGCCTCTCCTTCAACCGGGAGCTTGACCCGGGCTGGCACCTGAGGGTCGAGGTGATCCGCCAGGATTTCCTCGAGAGGGTCTTCCCCAACGATTCAGATGGAAATCTCTACCGTGGGATCGGGCAGGCCAATCTTGATTTCCGCGGTGAGAATGCCGACCGCTACCGGGACAACTACCGCAAGGACACCAACCGGGACGAGGACGACTACTCCGATGTCGCTGATCTCTGCCGGGACTTCGACAGCGGAGAGACCTCGGACGCTGATTTTCCCGCGGCGGTTGAGCAGAGAGTCGACGTGCTGCAGTGGAGCAAGTATTTCGCCACCTTCGCCATGCTCGGCTCTACCGAGAACAGCATCGTATTGAACAACGGTGATGATTATTTTCTCTACCACCGCTTCAGCGATGACCGGTGGATCCTGCTTCCCTGGGATCTCGACAGCTGCTTTGACCAGGCCAACCAGGAGCTTTTCCGGCCAACAGTAGACCAGATCGAGCGCTTCCTCGAGCACCCCCGCTACGCCCCCGACTACCTGTGCTACATTGCCACCTTCCTCGAGAACGCCTGGGGAGATGAGCAGGTTGACTCAAGGATTGACCACGTCGCCCCCCTCTTCGCAAACGGCCGGGTCAACCGCCTGCGCGATTACGCCGACCAGAGGCGTGCCTTCCTCGAGGAACGTATCGACACCCGCTTTGAAATCACCGGGATAAGCGGCGGCACCACCTGCGAAGGAATGCTCTTCCCGAATCGCTCCAGGATTACCATCGAGGGTGTGGCCCCATCGTGTGGCTCCTCGGACATTTTCGTCGGAGAAACGAGGGCGGCATTTGATTACCAGGCGGGCACCTGGAGTGCCGACATAGAGATTCCGGGCCCGGGCAGGATCGAGATCGTCGCCCGGGACCGTACAGGATTCGAGCGCGCCCGGATCACCCTGCCGACCGACGGCCCGCCCCAGGGGAATGAGAAGGTCGATGGTGTTGCGGGTGAGCAGGAAGAAGGAAGCGACTACATCGCCATGCGCTCGACCGACTACGCCGAGATCACCGACCCTGACGACGATGGCATCACCTGGCGGTTCACCGAGGGAGTGGACACCTCCCTGAGCGCCGATGGCCGGGTTCTGACGGCGCCCAACGATGGTGATTTCCGCAGCCGCCAGCAGTCTTCCGCCGTCTACCGGCTTCGCTTCCGGCAGGCCGGCACCTACCGCGCCTATTTCCGCATCCGCGGCTACGACCGCAACTCCAACAGCATCTGGCGCCCGCCGGGCTTTGACCGTGATCCGGATGTCAACATGAACACCGGCAATAGCGGACGCTTCCAGTGGGTCAGCCAGGGGGATTATACCGTCACCCAGGAAGAGGTTGATGAAAACAGGGTTCTCGAGTTCATTCTCGGTGTTCGCGAATTCCGGGCGCAGCTCGATGCCTTTGTCCTCAGCTTCGATGCCGACCTGGAGGGCCCGGACCTGAACGGGCTCTTCGGCCAGGGCCCGGCCGTGGCCGCGGCCGTTCGACCCATGGTAGAGATCGCCCCGGCCGAGGAGGTGGCCATGGCCGAAGGCTCAGCCGAGATCACCTTCGATGGAAGGGCTTCCCACGATGGAGCCTGTGGCCGCGAGGATCTCGAGTTCGCCTGGGAAAAAGTTTCCGGGCCACAGGGGGCAACCTTCGCGGGCCAGGCAAACCTCTCGGTGGCCAATGTCGTCTTCACCGAGGCGGGCGAATACATTTACCGCCTGACCGTCTCCACGGCCGGCGAAGCCGAGAGCGCGAGGTCACGGAATTTCACCGTGACCGTGACTGGAGGAGCCGGGGCAGCCGATGCAGCCTTCCTTCTCTGTGACTCTAACGCCGATGGGGAAAACACCCTGGCCGATGCGATCTTCACGCTCCGCGCCCTCTTCGTGGGCGATACGCAGACACGCTGCAATGCCGCCATGGACTGTGATTCCGATGGAGAGGTCACCCTCAGCGACTCCGTGTTCAACCTCAACTATCTCTTCCTGGCCGGGAACGCTCCCAATGCGCCGTTCCCGAACTGCGACACCGCCCCGGGCGAGAATTGCGAGATCTCGAACTGCCAGAATTGACACCCGGCGCAAGCGGCCACTGCCGCAGTTGAGAGCCTCGATCAGGACCCGGCCGAATCGCCCGATTGCGCGGGGCCTATGAGGCGGCAGTAGACCACTCCCCCCAGCACACCGCCGGCAACTGGCGCGGCGAGGTAAACGACCAGGGTGTCGACCAGGCCGTTGGGCCCCGGCAGCGCCACCTGCCCCCAGCCTGCAAGAGCAGCAAATATTCTCGGGCCGAAATCCCGCGCCGGATTCAGGCAGGCCTGCGTCACCGGCCCGAGGACCGCCACGAGGAGCGCCACGGCCACGCCTATGAAGAAAGGCGACAGCAGCTCGCCCGGCCCCCCCTTGTTGTTACGGTCGGTCAGGGCAAAAACACAGAACGCCAGGAAGGCCGTACCAAGAACTTCGGCAAAAACAGCCGCGCCAAGGCCAACCGTTACGACCTCCGCCTTTGTGGCCTCCTGGTGGAGCCTGAGTGTCGGGTTTGGATAGTATTCACCGTACATCGCAGCGGTAACGACGCTCTCCGCCTCTCCCCTGATGATCCCCTTCTCCTCTTCGAAACGGGCGATGCTTCCGGAGAAGATGACGTAGAGGCAACAGGCGGCAAGAAAGGCTCCGGCAAGCTGGGCGCCGATATAGACCGGCACCCTGGCCCGGGGGAATTTTCCGCAAACCGTCAGTGCAACCGTGATGGCGGGGTTGATGTGCGCACCGCTGACGCTACCCACCGCGTAGATCGCCAGGGTAACGGCAAACCCCCAGACACTCGCCACCTGCCAGCCGCCCTGCAGCGCATCAAGGGTAACGGCGACATGGACGGAGCCGCATCCGAAGAAAACCAGTATGAATGTCCCGACACACTCGGCCAAGGCACAGGGTCGGAGTTTCTGATGATCACTCACACAGTAAAAATACCCGAAATCGCGAAACGGAGGAACTCCCCATCCCCACCAGGCGGAAAAAAGAAAACCTGGCGGGATACCGTTGGCTCCCCTGCCCTGGCGAAGTAACATCGCCTCCCGGGCCCCCATGCCCGTTGTCGAACACATCGACCGGCCCTTTGCTTAACCAGGACAACCCCCATGAAGAACATCATCCTGCTGGCTCTTTTTTCCGTCACGGGCTCAACAGCCCTGCCCGGGGAGGGCTCGCCCGGGCTGCTCGCACCCTGGCTGGCAAAACCCGCCGGGCGGGTGATCGAGGAGGGCTTCGTCCCCGGCGCGATCAACGACCGGTGGTTCTTTACGGAATGGTGGGCCGCGAGAGAGGGTGTCCTGCTTCGCAACGAGCTCGCGGGAGAGAACAAGCGCCTGTTCTGGAAAAAGCCATCCTACAAGGATGCCGTCATCAGCCTGGACTTCAGTTTTCGCGGTGCCGAAGAAATCCGGCTGATGTCCGGCACCCCGGGGAAATACAACTTCGTCGTCCGGCTTTGTCGTGACCACTTCCGGCTAAATACCGCCAGCGACTCAACCGCCGGCCATCTGCCCAGCATCCAGGGAGAATGCCCATTCCGTTTCGAGGAGAAGAAATGGTACCGGCTCCAGGTCGAGGTTCTTGCAGACGAGATTGTCGCCCGCATCGACGATGGCCATTTCGTTGTCGGCCGGCATCCGATCATTGACCGCCAGCGCAGCTATTTCGCCTTACAGGTCGATGGCCCGGGCGCCGCCTTCGACAATATCCGCCTTCACAACGCAACCCCGGCGGAAGGCTGGCAAGGGCGCCGCCCAGGGCTCCTGCAGGCCCAGTCGAAACGCCCCTGGCTTCCCAGGAGCCTTGAAGGGCGCCACAAGGACCGCAAGATCATTGCCCGCGACAAGGCCTGGAGAACCGACCCCGGATACCGGGACCTGGTAGAACGCCATGAGCTCCTGCGCAAGCTGGCACGGGAAAAATTCCCTTCAGCTCATGTCTCCACCAAGGAGGCACGGAAAAAAATCTCGGCCCGGCGCAAGGAACTCCTCCAAAACGATGCCGATTACAAGGAGCTCTCCCGCGCCATCAACAAGGCCCGGCGCAACGAGGAGCTCTACCTGCGAAAAAAAACCCGCCGCCTGGAAACACTGCCGGCCTCCCAGTACAAGGCGGCACTGAAAAAATCCCGGCTCCTGGCCAGGGAAAACGATCCCGCATTCACCCGGCTCCTGGAGGAGACCGCCGGGCTCGAAAGAAAACGGCGGACCGACTATCCCCAGTTCGAACTCTCCAACGAGGAAATCGTCGCCGGGCGAAAAGCCGCCCGGGATAAACTCCAGGAGTCCTCAGAGGAGTTCCGCAGCAGCAACAATGAGATTGCCCGAGCCTGGCGCGAGGTACAGGCTCGCCTGCTGAAGAGCGACCCGGCCCTCGCCCAGCTCGAAAAAGAGCTCCAGAAAGCCCGAAAAGGAACGAAATAGCCCCTCTTCCAGGCTCCTCCACTTATCGCAACCTGTTTATCTATAAAGGGATAGATCTTTGGAGACATAAATAGAGAAAGGCTTGCATTCAAGGCGTGTAAATCCCACAATTCAAACGAACGTTTGAATTAAAATGAGAAGCCAGGCCCTCCCCCCTACAAAAGACCGTCTACTCGATGCTGCAGAACAACTCTTCAGCAACCGCGGCATCGATGCAACCAGCCTGAGGGCTGTCACCAGCGCCGCCGAGGTCAACCTGGCTTCGGTTAACTACCACTTCGGATCAAAGGAAGGCCTCGTCCGGGCGGTATTCCTCAGGCGCATCGAACCACTCAACGGTGAGCGCCTCGAGCTCCTGGACTCTCTTGAGATCACCGCTGCCGGAGCCGCAGTCGAGCTCGAAGCGATCCTCGATGCCTGGGTCATGCCCGCCCTGCGCATGGGGCACAGCCCCGAAGGCAAGAGATTCAAACGTCTTATGGGAGGAATCTACAGCGAGGCCGGCGACACGCTCCAGGCTCTACTGCGTGAGCTCTTCAGCGAAATCCTGCAGCGTTTCTGCGCTGCCATCGGGCGCGCGCTTCCCGACCTCTCCCCCGAGGAGCTCATGTGGCGCGTCCACTTCATGCTCGGCGCCATGATTCACACCGTGGCTGACCAGCCCTCTATCCGGGCTCTTTCCGGCGGCCTCTGCGACCCAGCGGACATCGAAGGCGTACGCCGCAGGCTGATCGACTTCGTTGCCGCCGGCCTGCGATCCCCCCTGGAGGCGGAAACAAACGGGCCCGCAACGGGAGGCCCTCGATGAAACACCTGCTGCAAATCATGACGGCCGCCGTGCTGGCGGCAACCGGCTGTGCTTCTTCTCCCCCGACAGCGGACCCGAACCTCAACGTCCAGCTGCCGAGTGGCTGGACGGCGCCCGGGCTTATCGATGATGGCGCGCCCTCAAACAACCCGGCCTGGTGGACGGCCTTCGGCGACGATGGGCTCAACTCCGTTGTCGACGAATGCCTCGGAAACAACCATGACCTCCGCCTGGCCGCAGTGAGAGTGGACCGGGCCGCGGCCCAGGCCACCATCAGCGGAGCAGGCACCCTGCCCGCCCTCAGGCTCCAGGCCGACGGGGCAAAATCCCAGCGCAACTTCATCGGCTTCCCGATCCCCGGCATGCAGGGCATTGCAGGTAGCCGCTTCTCAAATTACGGCGCGGCTCTGAACCTGAGCTGGGAACTCGATATCTGGGGCCGTGTGCGCTCCGGCAAGAGCGCCGCCCTGGCTGACCAGGAAGCTGCGCTGGCTGACTTTCATGGCGCCCGGCTGTCGCTGGTTGGGCAGACCTGCAAGGCCTGGTTCGCGGCTCTCGAGGCCGCCCGCCAGGCGGAGCTTGCCCGCGCCACGGTTGACAATTACAGCTCAAGCGAAAAACAGGTGCGGGAACGCTACGAGCGGGGTCTGCGCTCCGCCCTCGACCTGAGGCTCGCCCGGGCCAACCTGGCCACCGCCGAAGATAACCTCGAGGCCGCCAGGGCGCGCAAAGACGGCGCGATCCGCCAGCTCGAGCTGCTCCTTGGCCGCTACCCGGCAGCCTCCCTCGAAACGGCCGGACAGCTGCCCGATGTGCCCGGAAAGGTTCCGGCGGGGCTGCCATCGGAGCTCCTTGCCAGGAGGCCGGACATCCAGGCCCTCCAGCGACGGCTTGCCGCCCAGGAGGCCCGCCTGCACCAGGCCAGGGTCTCCCTCCTGCCAAGGATCAGCCTGAGCGGATCCACCGGCACCAGCAGCAATGAGCTCGAGGACATCGTTGACCGGGACTTCTCGGTCTGGAGCCTCGCAGCCAACCTCCTGCAGCCCGTTTTCCAGGGTGGGCAGCTCCTCGCAGGCATCGACCTCGCCGACACCAACGTCCGCGAGGCACTGGAGAACTACGTTAAGAATGCCCTGCGTGCCTTCGGCGAAGTGGAGACCGCCCTGGCGGTTGAAAACTACCTTGCCCGCCGGGAGGAGGCCCTCGCCCGGGCCGTCGAACAATCCCAATCCGCACGGGAGCTCGCCGAGGACCGCTATTCCCGCGGCCTCGATGGAATCATCACCCTGCTCTCCGCCCAGCGCGATGCCTTCAGGTCGGAGAGCCAGCTGCTGCAGGTCCGGCGGCTGCGCCTGGATGCGCGGGTCGATCTGCACCTCTCTCTCGGTGGCGGGTTCACCCGGGCCGAACACGAACAAAGCGACAAGAACCCCGTTGTATTCGCAGAAGAAAAACCATGACCCCAGTTAATCTGCTCAAGATCCTGCTCCCCCTCGCCGTCCTCCTCGCCGGAGGGGCCGCCTTCGCGATTCTAAGCCGGGCGAGGTCTGCACCCCAGGCGCGCATCCCTGCCCGCGTGCTCCCCAGGGTCCGCGCCGTGACGATCCAACCCGGCGACCTCCGCATGTCCATCAGGTCCCAGGGCACCATCCGCCCCCGAACCGAGAGCACCCTGGTCCCCCAGGTTTCCGGGGTCATTACCTGGGTCTCCAACTCATGGGCCAATGGCGGCTTCTTCGCTCGGGACGAGGTGCTCCTGAAGATTGACCCGATCGACTACGAGCTCGCCAAGGCCAAGGCCGAGGCCTCGGTCGCACAGGCCAGGCTGCGCCTCGCAAGAGAGGAACAGGAAGCCGACGTCGCCCGGCGGGAATGGGAAAGCCTTCTGAAGACGGACCCGACCATGGCCCGCAATGCCTCGCCCCTGCTGCTGCGCGACCCACAGGTCGCCGAGGCAAGAGCCTCCCTCAACGCCGCCAGGGCGGCTCTCGAAAAGGCCCGCCTCGACATCTCCCGAACAGAAATACGAGCCGCCTTCGCCGGGCGAATTCGCGAAACCTTTGCCGATGTCGGCCAGTTCGTCAACCAGGGGAGCCCGGCTGCCCGGGTCTACTCAGTTGACTTCGCCGAGGTGCGGCTGCCGATCAACGACAGGGACCTCCGCTTCATCAACCTCCCCCTGAGCTACAGGAACGACACCGCGAACGAATCCCAGCCCATGCCCGAGGTGCTGCTTTATGCGCACTTCGGCGGGCGGGAGCAGGAGCCCTGGAAAGGGCGTATTGTCCGGACAGAGGGCTCCATCGACCCCCAGAGCCGCATGATTCATGCCGTTGCCCAGGTTCCTGACCCCTATGCGCGCTCCGGAGAACAGCGGCCGCCACTGGCAGTAGGCCTCTTTGTAAGGGCCGAGATCAGCGGCAAAACCTTCAGCAATGTCGCGACCCTGCCGCGCGAAGCGGTCAGGGAAGATGGGCGGGTGCTCCTGGTCGAAGAGTCCCCGCTCGCCCCGAACACGCCCCCGGCTGCAAAAGGAAAACCAGGGCCCCGGCACCGCCTTGTCAGTCGAAAGGTCCGGGTGCTGCGCCGCGAGGCGACCGAAGCGGTTATCGACCTCAACGCTTCCGGCCTCACCGCCGGCGACCGGGTCTGCATCTCGGTTGTAGAGGTGTTTGCCGAGGGGATGTCCATCGCTCTCGACAATGCCGGGGAGACGGAATAAGGATCATGCTCAGATGGTTCGCCCGCAACGGTGTCTGCGCTAATCTCCTGATGCTCCTGATTGTCGTGGCAGGAGTCGTCACGCTAATGGACATTCGCCAGGAGGTCTTTCCAGAGATCTCCACCGACAAGATCCTCGTAAGCGTTGCCTACCCCGGCGCCGCTCCGGCCGAGGTCGAAAAGGGCGTCTGCATGAGGATCGAGGAGGCCGTAGACGGCATTGCCGGGATCAAGCGCCTGAACTCCTTTGCAGGAGAGGGCGCGGGAACGGCCACGATCGATGCCCTGCCCGGCACCGACATCAAGACCCTCCTCGACGAGGTAAAGGCCCGGGTTGACGCGATTACCACCTTCCCCGAAGAATGTGAAAAGCCTGCCGTGCAGGAGATGGTTCTGCGGCGGCGCGTTCTCGAGGTGGCCGTCCGCGGTGAGGTTTCATATCCTTCACTGAGAAAGGCCGCCGAAAAGGTGCGCGACGGCATCTCCTCCCTCGATGGCGTCAGCCTTGTCCAGCTCACCAATGCCCGGCCTTACGAAATCTCGATCGAGATTTCCGAGACCGCCCTGCAGCGCCACGCCCTCGACTTTGACAAGGTCGCAGCCGCCATCCGGCGATCTTCGCTCGACCTGCCCGGCGGCTCCATCAAAACGACCGAGGGCGAGATCATGCTGCGCGCCAAGGGGCAGTCCCTCAAGGGCCTGGAATTCGAAAACATCGCCCTGTTGACCAGGCCCGATGGAACCCGCGTGCGGGTGGGTGACGTCTGCACGGTAAAAGACGGCTTTGCCGACACCGACCAGGAGACCTTCTTCGACCAGAAGCCCGCCATCATGGTCAGCGTCTTCCGGGTCGGGGACCAGAATGCGACCAGGATCGCCGAGGAGATTGAAAGCTACCTCAAGACGGCGCTCGTTGAGCTGAAGCTTCCCGAGGAGCTGAGCCTCACGATCTGGCAGGATGACTCGAAGGTGCTGCGCGGCAGGCTCGATCTCCTGATCCGCAATGGGAGGGCGGGGCTCATCCTGGTATTCCTGTCACTCGCTCTCTTCCTCAAGCTGCGCCTTGCCTTCTGGGTCGCGCTGGGTATCCCCGTCTGCTTCCTCGGGGCGATCGCACTGATGCCTTTATTCGGAATGTCCATCAACGTGGTCTCCCTCTTCGCCTTCATCGTTGTGCTGGGGATCGTTGTAGACGACGCCATCATTGTAGGCGAAAGCATCTACCGGACAGAACACGATGGTCGCGAGCGCCTGGACGCCTCCATCGAAGGCTCTCGCCAGGTCGCCCGCCCCGTTATATTCGCCGTGCTGACCACCATCGCCGCCTTCTTCCCCCTGTTGACCATCCCCGGAAGCCTCGGCAGGATCATGGCCGTCATACCGACCATCGTCATATCGGTGCTTATTTTCTCTCTCATCGAATCCCTGTTAATCCTCCCCAATCACCTCTCCCACGGAAAAAACAGAAAGCCTTCCCGCCCCAATGCACTGACCTCGGCCTGGGGGCGCGTCCAGGGAAAGGTCGAAGACGGCCTCTCCTTCGTCATCTCCCGCCTCTATTCGCCCCTTCTTGATTTCTGTCTTCGCTGGCGCTACCTGTCCGTCGCCGCCAGCCTTGCCATCATCTTCGCGACCTGCGGGCTCTTCATGGGCGGTTGGATCAAATTCCACTTCATGCCCAAGGTCGATGCCGACAACGCTGTCGCATTTGTCTCGATGCCACAGGGTACCCCTGCGGAGATCACCCGCCGCGCTGCGCGGCGGCTGGAAGAGTCTGCGCGAAAACTCGAGGCGCAGCTCGCGGCCGAGGGCCACGCCAAAGAAGGAAAGGTCTTCCGCCATATCTGCAGCTCGCTGGGCGCCCTCCCCTTCCGTGAAGCCCAGGACACACGGCGCGGGCGCTCCGCCGGATTCTCCGGCTCTCACCTCTGCGAGGTCAACATCGAGCTGGCCCCGGCGGAAAACCGCACCGTCAGCTCCAACGAAATCGCGCGGCGGTGGCGGCTGCTCACAGGCCCGATTGCCGATGCCAACGAGGTCACCTATACCGCCTCCTTTTTCAATGCCGGCGATGCGGTCAACGTGGATCTCTCAGCCGGAGACCCAGAAGAGCTCAGCGCCGCCGCGGAGCGCCTGAAAGAAAAACTCGCCGCCTTTACGGCTGTCTACGACATAACGGACTCTTTCCGGCCGGGCAAGCGGGAGCTCCAGCTTCGTATCCGCGAGGATGCGGAACACTTCGGGCTCTCCCAGGCCGATCTCGGCCGGCAGGTGCGCCAGGGGTTCTACGGCCTGGAGGCACAGAGGATTCTCCGGGGACGTGACGAGATTCGAGTCATGATCCGCTACCCGGACGCCGAGAGACGCTCTCTCGGGGACATCGAGAATATGCGCGTACGCACGCGGGACGGCTCCGAGGTGCCGTTTCGAAACGTTGCCAACATCAAATACGGACGGGGGTTCGCCTCGATCAATCGCGCCGAGAGACGCAGAATCACCACCGTCAAGGCGGATGTCGACAAGCGCATTGCCAGCTCCTCGGCCATCAGCGCGAGCATCGAAAACGAGATCATGCCCGCGATCATCAAAGAGTTCCCC
>JAYGDV010000287.1:0-16917 GCA_046582735.1 Planctomycetota bacterium | reverse complement strand
ATAGGAATGATCCTGGGTCTGCTCGGGATAGGCGATACCTGAAATCAGCTCTCCCTGGGGGTTGCTCAGGAGGACGGCTTCGCCGCCCTCTCTCTCGAGGCTGAAATTGGCGTGGAGCACATTCGGGACGATCCCCAGCTCGGCATGCAGAGACATGTCGGAACTGGTCGGGTCCAGGGTGTTCAACCCGACGACTGAAATGACATTCGTTCCCTCGACCAGGGACTCGACCCCCGCGCTCAGATCGTAAGTTTCAGCCGTCCCTGCCTCGTGCTTGCCGGTGCCCTCGATGCTGAAGGTCACCTCGCCGGCGGGAGCATTGCTCTCGGCCAGCCGAACGCCATTGAGGAATGCGATGAATCCATCATCGAAATCGATGCTCAACACCAGGTTGGTTACCGCGGCCGGGTTGGGAACCTCGAATTCCCTGCGGGTGAAGACAGCGTTGCTGTTGGTGGGAACATCCGTTGAATCATCTCCATCGCCGTAGCCGAAGCCGGCGGTATCGCGGCTGCTGCCGGGGAAGGGCTGGCCGGGCAGATTCCATCCAGCCGGCGGGCCATCAGCGTCGGGGTCAGCGACCAGGTAATCCCACTGCGCCCCCCGCCTGACGAAGACCGGCTCGAAGGCCATGGTGGCGCCGTTGGCCTCGATCGCCTCAGGCGGCGGAACATGGCGGTCTTTACCTGAAAGCCAGACCATCAGGTAGCTGCGGGCCGGAAGTATTACCGATGGAAAAGTCCAGCGCCCCGGATTCTCTACATCGTCGCTGAGAGAATACCCCTCCAGATCGATATCTTCATCGCCCCGGTTGTAAAGCTCTACCCAGTCTTCGTTGTCGCCATCATCATCGAAATTCGTCAGCGCGTTATCCGCGAGGAATTCATTGATGACAATCTGTCCATAGAGAGACTCGGAGCCCTGTAAAAGCCCCAGGACAGCGATCAAAATAACACTGAAGAAGAAACGCATATATAAAACCACCCCGGGTAACTTTGCCATCTGTTGCTATCTCCGCGTAATCACAGGCAAATACTACTGTACACACCCCGACAGAGGTTTAACAAGAAGTCTTAAAGTTATATGAAAGGCCGTTTGAGAGCTTTTTCAGAGCTTCTTCCGGCGGTCGAGGGAAGCAGGGCGGCTCTTGCCTGAAAGTCTTAACCATTCAGTGATTACAAAATCCGGATCCATGAATGGCTCATAGCTGATGTCGTGCCAGAGGATGGAACCCTTTTCATCGAGGAGATAGGTTCCGTGCAGTGCGAGATCCTCAAAATCATCGAAGGCCCTGTAGGCTTTGAATACATCCAGCTCGGGATTAGCGACCAATGGAAAAGGGAAATCTCCCTTCTCGTAAGCATCCAGTGACTTCTTGAGATCTTCCTGGTTGTTGCTGCTGATGGCAACCACCTCGAGTCCCACTGACTTGAAATCCTTACTCCTCGGGGCAAATGCACTCAACTGCTCAGCACAATGAATACAGCCGTAACCAAGATAGAAGATAATGACAAGCGGACGGCCCTTGTACCCGGCCAGGCTCCGCTCGGAGCCCTTGTAATCCTTCAGCTTCCAGGGCTCGGCCTTCGACGGCTGCCAACGGAAGGGGCCGAGTGAATCCAGGGACGGGCGGTTTCCGACATCGTCGGGTTCCTTGTATTCCATACGCCAGTCCGGCTTATAACCCAGCTCACGAGCGACCGGGTCGAGGCGCCTGAATACCGGTGACTCCAGGTCCAGCCGCCCGTAAAGTTTATGAAGGACCTCAAACTCAGCGGCGGCCTCCTGGCGCAATCCTGCCTGCCAGAGAAGTTCGATGTAGCCTGATGCCGCCAGCACCTGGCCTTTGCGACCATCGACATGACCACGTGCCCATTCGAGTATTTTCTCCCGGCTGCGGGTCTTTACTTTTTTGCCTTCTTTCTCCTCTTTCTCCTCCTTCTCGTCGCCGGCAACTGAATCGGCTTCCTGCGCCGGGGCCAGTTCGTATTCGATCTTCGCAAGGTAGAGCTCATTGATCCCACCGGCCTCGCGGAATTTCCCGAGGGCTGAAGGCAGGTCTCCCTGCAGGACTGCAAGATGTCCCTCGATCTCAGCAACCGCCTTCCTGATGCGCTCGATCCGCGACCGGTAAGGGTTCCCTGCCTTTTTGCCGGCCTCCTCGATACGCTTCTTCTCTTCCTTGCCCAGGCCCTCCTCCGGCTTCTTATCCCCGCCCTTCTTCGCTGCGCGCTCTTTCTCAACCTTCCCGGTTTCGCTGGCTTTGGCCGCCTTCACCGCACCCTCCCGCTCACCTTCGAGAGCATCGAGGCGGTCCCGCAGAGAAATCAGTATTGAGATCCCGTTTTCGGTATCTTTATTCCGCACATAGGCTGTACCCAGGTGCCGCAGCCTCTTTACCTGCTCCTGCTCAACAGCGGTCGGCGGGAGGTAGCGTGTACGAGAAAGCCCGATCAGCTGACCCCAGAGCTCATAGCGGGAGAGCACTTCGAAGAGGCGCCGGCGACCGTAATTCGTACTCGAACCTCCCTTGCGGAGGGTGTTGTATTTTGGATGCCGTGGCAGCTCGATCATGTTCTTTGCAAGGCTGATGGCCTCCCCTACCCGCCCTACATACATGAGATTGCGAATCAGCCACTCGTTATTGTGGGCAAAATTGTGAATCTGGTCCGGCAGGATAAGATCCTTCATCATCTGCGCGTGGTCTACCCGGGCGGAGGCCTCCTGCTGCCAGGCCGCATCATCGTAGCGCTTGAGCTTGGAAAATATATGACCACCCATATGCCACATGTGGGCGATCGAGGGAGAGGCCTGGCCATTCCTGGCCGCCGAGGCGAGTGCCCGGACCGGCTCCTCGTTGTCCCAGAGATGGATCCTGTAATGGTGGGCAGGGTGCATCGGGGACTCCTCGAGAATCTGGTCGATAAGAGCGTCTACGGCAACGTGGCTGGTGATCCGGACACCACGCCAGGAGCTCTGCCACATATGACATACCAGGAAGGCCCGCGCCTCGAGATCGGCGGGATGCTTCTGGATGATGCGGTCAAGCGCATCGAGATAATTCTCCCGGCGCTTCTTCTCCCGGTCATTCTTCTTGCCCCCACCCTTGTCCTTGTCCTTCTTCGCCCCTGCATCGAGAAATGCCTTGAGAGCGCTGATGTACATGCGTTCACGCTCGCTGGCATCCCCCTTGAGCTTGTCAGCCTCCTCAATGAACTGGCGGCCGCGTTTCTCGTTGTTCGGGTTTGCCATGGCCATGCCCCAATAGCTCATTGCCAGCTTCGGATCGAGCGCAGCGGCCTGTCTGAAGCTGCGTTCCGCCTCGAAATACCAGAAGCCATGCAGCTGGCCCACACCCTGGTTGATAAAGGCCTGCACCTCGGGGCTCTCCGTGGTCACCGGGAAACTCACCCCCCCGGTTCCCTTCATCAGATAGGCGCTCTGGCGGGGCCCCTCGTTGAAGGCCTCACCATGGTAGGAGTGTCCCTCGGGAATTTTTTCACCTTCAGCCGGCTTTTCCCCCGGCTCCTGGGCAGAGATGCGGGAGCTGGTAAGAAAGAAGCCAACCAGGATACTGAGCTTTATAATTGCCCAGATCGGCAGGCCAGTTCTGGATAACCGATCCGTCAGGATTCTCATGGGGCCACGTTTCCTCTTCAGGTTGTTCACCTTGCCTTCGAGCTCCTGCCAGGCAGTTTTTACAGTTCGTTTCGCCTTGCAGGAGCCCCGGAATAAAATGCCCGGGGGGCAAATGAAAACTCTGCCAAGTCCTTTGAATTCAAGAGTATACGACTTTTCGCAATGGTCCGCTGCTGATTTTATTCCAGCCGGCTGAATCCCCAGAGTTTATGATTGAGATGTTTGGGGTTTGATTGCAATCCGGCAGACTCAGTGAAATCTACAGGAACAGAATCAGGAACTCCTGGCATCTCCCTGGGGCAGAAAATCGATAAAAGAGTATTCATGCGATCCTTCCTTCTTCTTTCAACGGTATTCAGCACACTGGTATTTCTCGCCGTCCTGGAATCTATATCCTCGGCCGGAGAAGAGGCTGATGTGCAGGCTAACTTCGGCTCGCCGATTCCGGGGCTCAATGCCGGCCAGCTGGCGACCTTCGAATTCGGCCGCTCTGTTTTCAAGAAGGTTTTCGCCCGTGCGGAGGGGCTGGGGCCGCATTTCAACGCGACCTCCTGCATGTCCTGTCACGAAGACCCGGTGGAAGGCGGCTCTTCGCAACGCTACCGGGACTTCTTCCTGGCCGGGAAATTTACCCCTGAAGGAGCGCTCCAAAAAATATACCCGGACTGCACCGAGTTCAATGAGCCGCTGCAGAAATCTGAATGCTGCCTCCCCAGCATGGTCATCCCGCATTTCGGCCCCAAGGGTACCCGTACCCTGCCGGTAGCAAGCGGCGTTGAGCATCCCCGCCTGGACCAGGCAGACGTAATTGCCCGCCGAAATGCCCCGCCCATGTTTGGTATAGGCCTTTTCCGGTTGGTCTCCGATGAAGAGATCATCTCCCGGGCTGACCCGGAAGACACCAATGGAGATGGCATCTCGGGCAAGATCAACCGGATCGAGGACGAGGATGACCAGATTGGGCGATTCGGCTACAAATGCCAGACCGCCAGCATCGAGGCCTTCAACCGTGGCGCCCTCAACAACCAGATGGGTATCACCAGCAACTCTATAGAGTTTGCAATGGGGCCGGGGGGTAACGAGCCCTATTTCCTCGATGAGCTGTTCGGTACAAAGACCGCCTACGCCCAGGTAGCCACGCCCAGGGATGTACTTGTTGACTTCGATGACGTCAGCGACCCGGAGCTCAGTCGCGGGGAGCTGATCGCCCTTGTGTTCTTCCAGGAAAACCTGGCCGCTCCCCTGCGGGGAAGAATCACCTCCAGCGTAAGACGGGGCGAAAGGCTCTTTGAAGAACTGAACTGTTCAGGCTGTCACGTCCCGAGCCTCGATACACCTCTGGGCCTGATCCATCCCTATACGGATCTATTGCTGCACGACATGGGCCCGGAGCTTGCCGATGGCATCACCATGAAACAGGCCCTTGGAAACGAATTCCGGACCCAGCCGCTCTGGGGTCTCTGCCAGCACCCGCCCTTCCTTCATGACGGCAGGGCCGCCACCGTGCGTGAGGCTATTCTCCTGCATGGTGGAGAGGCAGAGGGCGCAAAGAACGCGTACGTGGAATTGAGCGAACAGGACACCCTGATGTTGCATCGGTTCCTCGAGTCGCTTTAAGGACGCCCGGCATGAAAACCATCCTCAAAATATCGAATGCGCTCCTGCTCCTTGGCATCATCCTGCTGGCCTGCCACCTCGGATCGCCAACCGCCCGTGGGCGGGTGGAGCTTGGTGACAACCCTGCCAATGAATTCATCCGGGGCGATGCCAACGACGACGGAATCCTGAACATCAGCGATGCCGTCTTCACACTTTCCTTTCTCTTTATTGGCGATGAACAGCCGGAATGCCTTACGGCAACAGATGCTAACGACGATGGCGCCGCCAATATCACCGATGTCATCCTGATCTTGAACTTCCTCTTCATGGGCAGCGATGCCCCTGCTGCCCCATTCCCGGAACCGGGGGAAGACCCTACGCCTGATCTCGGCTGCAGGGAAGACCCCCTTCCCTATCTTCCCCCTGCAGGAACCCTCGGCGGACCGGACCGTGACCTCAACGACCTCGAATCCCTTTCCTGGAGACGCGGCAGGCTGATTTTTGACAACTTCTTTTCCGCCAGCGGCGGACTCGGCCCGCTGTTCAACGGAGATTCCTGCCGCGGTTGCCACCTGACGCCGGTGATTGGCGGAGCAGGAGGGCTCGATGTCGACGTCGTCCGCTTCGCCAGGCTGGAAGAAAACGGCGAGATCGTCCAGGTAGAGTCCGGCCCGGCCGTTTCACGGCTCTCTGTTCACGGGGTCTCCCGCGACGAGGTGAACCCTGGCGCCAACATTATTGAAACCCGGCAAACCCCCTCCCTGCTCGGCCTCGGAATGATCGACCGCATTCCACAGGATGTTATCCTCGCCAACGCCGACCCTGCTGATGCAGATGGAGACGGCATTTCAGGCCGGGCCACAGTGATCAATGGCCGGATCGGACGATTCGGGCACAAAGCAGGTGTCCCCAGCCTGCAGGACTTCTCCGCAGATGCATTGATCAACGAGATGGGCATTACCGTAACCGCAGACCTGGCAGATTTTGCCGTCGGAGTTGACACCGATTCGGTCAGCGATCCGGAGATCCCCGACCAGGATTTTATCGACCTCGTCTTTTTCACAAGCCACCTTGCTCCATCGCCAAGATCCTTCCCCCAGGATGCAAGTCTCAGAGCCCGGATCGGAAAGGGCGAAGAGAACTTCAGGGAGATCGGCTGCGCCGGCTGCCATATCAGCTCCCTGGCCGGAACAGAAGGCCCGGTAGAGGCCTACTCTGACTTCCTCCTGCACGATGTGGCAGATCCCGAACGCCTCAATGTGCCGGAAGGAGATGCTGAGCCTTCAGAGTTCCGTACCGCGCCGCTGTGGGGCCTGCGGTTCACCGGCCCTTACATGCATGATGGGGCGGCAGAGTCGGCACGCGATGCGATCCTGCTGCATTTCGGCGAGGCCGAAGCCGCAAAAACAGCCTTTCTCTCTCTGAATTTCGACGAACAGTCGAAGCTCATCGAGTTCCTGCTCAGCCTCTGAGCCCCACCCCCCGGGTCACTCGCCCAGGAACCGGACCCTGCCGTAGGTAGACTGGGCCGAAGTACACCAGATGGCCACCGAGTTGAACATCCCCGGTTCTATTGCCGCGGGAAGAACAACCTCGAAATCCTCGCCGATATAAGGCCTTGAGCGGCCGAGGTGAGGGCTGACCGCCGTACCCCTGAGAATAGCGTGAAAGTCAATGGTCTGGTTGTAGACCCAGACCACCACATCCCTGCGACCCTGGCCATCGTAAAAAAAGCCCCTCAGGCGAAGGGTTCCATCGCTCCAATGCTCAACGCGCCCCCGCACCCCGTGCATGATCATCTGAAATCGCCCGCTTCGCAGGAGACGCGGAGGATCCTGCTGAAGACTTTCACAGGCTCGAAAAACCGGGTTGACCGCAAATTCCAGGTAGGTGACAAGGTCCTCGAGTTCTGTGTCCGACATCCGTGCACGGGTCCAGAACGGCATCCCGTTGTCCAGCAGGCCGGGTGCGAAGGCGAAATTCCCAGTGGGTGAGCGTGGCCCGGAAAGGCGGACATAGCGGCGCACCAGGTCAGGGTCGAGGTCGCGGTCCCAGAGCGAAGAGGCCAGCCCCTCCACCCCGCCTTCTCCATACCTTCCATGACAGCTCTCACAGGCACGCGAAAATAATCTGCAACCCTCCGCAGGGTCACCCCTTGGCGAACCGGAGATGCGGGGTGAGTCAACCTGGTAGTTCAACTGCGGAACAGGACCACCCGGTGGTCCAAGAGAATCCAGGAAGGCGAGGTATTCCAGGCAGGCTTCCTCCTCGGGATCAAGTGCCGGGGCCTCCATCCAGTTCACCCTGCATTGGTTGAGCGCACCGACGAGGTTTGTAATCTGCCCATTGAAATAGGACAAACGGCGGGGCGCATCTCCGAGACCATGCCCGGCAAAGAGGGGGCCATCGAGCCCCTCCTCTGAGATTGATTCAAGTCCATGGCAAAGCCCGCAATGGAGCCCGTTGCCGTTTTCATCGGGAGAAAAGAACCTGGCCTCCCCACGCCTGAGCTGGAGCGAAGGCCGGCACTCGGCGAGCTCCACGGGATCGAGGGATTCAATCGTAACCGAGTCGCGGACAAAGAGAGCCTGCAGAAGATAAATGGCATCGGTGATGTTGATTCGGCTGTCGTGATTGATATCAGCAGCCGGGTTGCAGATCAGGGCACGGCCATGGTTAAAAAAATAATCGAGGAGATACTGGGCATCGCCAACCTCGAGGCGGCCGTTACCGTTTACATCTCCGCGAAGCGGAGCCTGCTGCTGAGAGCATAGTGAAACCGGTACAAACCAGGCCAGCAGGAAGCAGGCGCAAATATTGTAAAAGCGCATACAAAACCTCCGGGGACCGCGAAACCAGCCGTTTCATTGGCCCTGACAATTCGATATGGAAAGACCCGCGAACGTTTCAGACCATTCGTTCAGCCGGCAATCCAACCCTGGATCTCTTGCTCATTCAATTTCACCCCTCAAAATTGCTCGGTGCACGAAAAATCGGGCTGAAAAATCAGCAGGAAGAGACCTCAACTGGAGGACCTGAACACCCCAGCTGCAGTACGATCAGGCCAGCAGCTCTTTGGCTACGTTACCGTGGACATCGGTAAGGCGGTAATCCCTGCCCTGGAACTTGACGGTGAGCTTCTTATGGTCAATTCCGAGCAGGTGGAGCATCGTGGCGTGGAAATCGTGAACCTCGAAGATGTTCTCCGCTGCATTGTAGCCCAGCTCATCGGTATTTCCGTAGGAGATACCGCCCTTGATGCCACCGCCGGCCATGAACATCGAGTAGCCCTTGATATGGTGGTCCCGTCCGTTGCCCTGGGCCATCGGGGTCCTGCCGAACTCTCCGCCGAAAACGACCAGGGTGTCTTCGAGAAGCCCGCGCTGCTTCAGATCCTGGATCAGGGCGGCCGTCGCCTTGTCGACCTCTCCCGCGGTCGTCTTCACGTTGTTCTTGATACCGCCGTGATGATCCCATGCACGATGATAGACCTGGATGAACCGAACTCCGCGTTCAGCCATGCGGCGAGCCAGCAGGCAATTGGCCGCATAGCTCCCATCGGCTCCCTTGGTGCCGTACATCTCGAGAGTCTTGGGGTCCTCATCGGAGATATCCACCAGGCCGGGGACCGAGGTCTGCATCCTGAATGCCATCTCGTACTGTGAGATACGGGTCTTGATCTCCGGATCATCGACAACCTTGTCATGGATCCTGTTGAGCTCCTGCACTGCACTGACGATATCCCGCTGCCGCCCATTCGTGACCCCCTTGGGATTGCCGACATAGAGCACCGGGTCGCCGGCTGAGCGAAACTCCACTCCCTGGAAACGACTCGGGAGAAAGCCACTGTGCCATTGGCGCGCGGCAATCGGCTGGGCCTGGCCCGCCCTGCCTACAGAGCTGAGAACCACAAAGCCGGGCAGGTTGTCGGTCTCGCTACCGAGCCCGTAGAGAAGCCAGGATCCTATCGAAGGCCGCCCGGAAATGGTGGTCCCGGTATTCATGAAGGTATGAGCCGGATCATGGTTGATGGCCTTCGTCCTCAGGGATCTTACGATGCAGAGATCGTCAGCAACGGAGCCGATGTGCGGAAAGATCTCGCAGATCGACTGCCCGCTCTTGCCAAATTTCTTGAACGGGTGCTGGGGGCCGAGGCAATTGAGCTTCTTGCCCTGCAATTGAGCAATCGGCTGCCCCTTCGTATAGGACTGGGGCATCGGCTTGCCGTGCATCTCGCCGAGCTTCGGCTTGTAATCGAAGGTCTCGAGGTGCGAAGGTCCACCGGCCATGTAGAGGTGAATGATCCGCTTGGCCTTGCGCTTGAAATGCAGGGGGTTGACGACTCCCTTCCAGTCATCGACCTCTACCTTTTTATCCTGGGCAGAAATTGAAGAGGGATCCAGGAGCGCAGCAAGGGCCACGGCCCCGATGCTCGCGCCACCCTTTCTCAGGAAAGACCTGCGGGTATCCTGCTGGGAAATTTCGTTACGTAACAGGTTCTCGATAGGAAGATTCATTTATTCAATACCTCGTAATGGTCTCGTGCAGGTTCAAAATGACCCGTATTACCGAAATCCAGGCGGCCAGCTCCGCCCTGGGCAGACCTCCCGCCACTGGCTTCTGCCCAACGCTCGTCAGGCCGGCCACCGCATCCTTATCCCCGGAATATTCTCCGAGATGACGCTTGTACAATGATTCCAAAAGTTTTGATTCCTGCGGTCTCGGAGCCCTGCCGAGAGCCTCCCTGAAGGCCCATTTCAGACCCTTTGTGAAATCAGCCCCGTTCTCGGCAAGCAACCTCTCGGAGAATACACGGGCAGCCTCTACATAGACCGGGTCATTCAGAAGAACAAGGGCCTGCTGCGGGGTGTTAGAGCGTATGCGCTCAGCCGTGCATTCCTCCCGGGTCGGAGCATCAAAGGCCAGCAGGCTCGGATGGAGGAAGGTCCGGCACCAGTAGGTGTAGAGCCCCCGGCGGTAAAGTGATTCCCCTGTTGAGTTCTTGTAGGAACGCTTGGGGAAATTCAGGTGCGACCAGTAACCGCCGGGCTGGTACGGCTTGACGCTGTTTCCTCCAAGGGTCCTTACCAGCAGGCCACTGACGGCGAGAGCATTGTCCCGGACCATCTCAGCATCGAGCCGGAAACGTCCCTGGCGCGCAAAAAGATCGTTATAGGGGTCGGCGGTACGCTGGTCCTGGTTTGACAGGGAAGACTGGCGGTAGGTGTCACTGGAAACCATCAGCCGAATCATGTGCTTGGTATCCCATCCTTTTTCCATGAACTCGAGCGCCAGCCAGTCCAGCATGGCGGGATGAGTCGGCCAGTTTCCCTGGGAACCGAAATCATCGAGCGTCTTGACGATGCCCCGGCCGAAGAGCAGCTTCCAGAGGCGGTTCACGAAAACCCTGGCCGTGTAGGGATTGTCTTTCGCCACCAGCCAGTTGGCCAGGTCGAGCCTGGTGGCCCGGCGCTCTTTCACCTCGAGTTGCCTGAGGAATCCGGGAACAGCCGGCTGCACCTCTGCGCCGGAGTCATCAAGCCAGTCTCCACGCGGCAGGACTCGCATCATGCGGGGCTTCTGGGCTGTGGAGATCAGGACCTTGGTGGTACCCTTCTCGAGCTTCTTCTTGCGGACATCGATCGCGGTGAGCTCTTTGCGCGCAGCGGCCAGGCGCGGAGAAATACTCCGATAGTAACGGGCGATGGCCTCCTTCTGTTGCGGGCTCCGCTTAGCCGCCTTGAGCCGAAGAGCCGTGATCACGTCCACGGGGATCCCCCCGGAGTCCTCCGCCCTGATCGGCGGGGCTGAATCCGTTGCCAGGATCCTGAAGCGTCCGATCGTGTGCTGGCCGCCGTAATTCTGGTGGAATTTAACCGTAAAGGCAGTCTTCCTGTTCCTGGAGACAAGCACGTTGGTCGCCTCGAAAACAGCATGGCTCTCTGCGCCGATCCTGGGAAGGAGAGCCCACCCGGTGGCGGGATTCCCATCCGCCACTCCGGCAACACCATATTTGTCCTGGGAGTGGCTTCCCGTAACAACCCCCCAGGAAACCTTCCGCTCACCCTGGTGAACCTCAAATTCGTTGAGAACGATATTGCCGTTGGCCGCCCGGCCGGGACCGTTCGCCGGCAGCGATTTGTCAGGCAGGACCTCGAGCCGGAGGCCGGTAACTCCACGGAGCCCTGCCTCAAAACGCAGGGTATAAACATCCTTGTCCGGGTTGGCCCCGCTGGCGAGGACCGAGCCGTCCTCGAGCACCTTTAAGGTCGCGCCTCCCATGGAAGCTGCTTCGACGGGACGAAGAACCTCCCAGGCTGTCGAAGCCTTGCGCGGCAGGGCCTTCTTTTCCCACCTGGCCTGCTCCTCAGCGAGTTGGGGAGTCTGGACATCGAGTGATTTCCTGACCTCCGCCGCCTTGGAATCGAGCTTGGCAATCTGTCGCAGCTGGGCTCTTGAAGGCATTGCGGTTGGAGCCTGCGTACCGACTGCCGTTTCCTTGATATCAGCAAAAAACGAAGCGAAGGAATAAAAATCCTTCAGCGTGAACTCATCAAATTTGTGGTCGTGGCACTCGGCGCACCCCATCGTCGATGCCATCCAGACACTGGAGGCATTGCGAACCCTGTCGGCAGCGTACTTGGCCAGGTATTCCTTGGCCTGGGCACCACCTTCACGCGTGGTCATCAACAGCCGGTTATAGCCCGAAGCAATCCTCGACTGCACCGAGGGCTCGGGCAGGAGATCTCCCGCCAGCTGGTCGCGGGTAAACGTGTCAAAGGCCATGTTCTCGTTGAAAGCATCAATGACATAGTCACGGAAGAGCCCATGTTCGCGGTGGTTGTCGCCGTGAATCCCGTTGGTGTCGGCATAGCGAACAAGGTCAAGCCAGTAAACGGCCATCCTCTCGCCGTAATGCTCCGAGGCCAGCAACCTGTCTACCAGGCGGCCATAGGCAGCAGGGTCCTTGTCGGCCAGGAAGGCATCGACCTCTGCGGTAGAGGGCGGCAAACCAGTTAAATCAAAAGAAAGGCGCCGGATGAGGGTGCGCCGCTCGGCCGGCGCAGAGGGCTTTTTCCCTTCTCTGCCCAACCTGGCCCTGATAAAGCGGTCAACCGGGCTGCCGGCTCCGGCAGGGGGGGCGCTCCTGGTGGGCTTGATAACCGACCAATGCGATTGCCAGCGGGCGCCCTGTTCAATCCAACGGCGAAGAATCTCAATCTCCCCCTGGCTCAGGGTCTTGCCGAACTTCTCCGGAGGCATCTTCTTGCGCTTGCTCGTGTGGGTGATTCGCTTGTACAGCTCGCTGTCATCTACCTTGCCGGCAACGATCGCATGGCGACCTTCACGCTCAGCGAGGGCGCCCTTCTCGAGGTCCAGGCGAAGATCGCCTTTTCGCTGCCCCTTGTCCGGCCCGTGACAGGCGAAGCATTTGTCGGAAAGGATCGGCCGCACATCCCGGTTGAACTCGATAGTGGGCTCGGCAGGTTCCGCGCAAACGCGGGGCGCCGCGGTGAAAAACAACCCGCCAGCCATCAGTGTCATTGCAAGCCTGCAGGAGATACTTCTTGTACGTGGCATCGTTTGGTCCCTTAAAGAGTACCGACCCCGGGAAACCCGGCGCCAGGAACGCCTGTGATATTCATCAGAGCTGCTGGACATCGCCTGGCCCGGGAGCCTCAACGACCCCCGGATGGCCCATTCAATTTACCGAATCCCGTTCAGTTCATCTACTACTGCTATGACATCACCTCGTTCATAAAAATCAACCGTGATGAAATTCGGCAGGTGACCGGAGGCCTTACGGCACTGTTCAACCCGTTTTTTGAGGACTGGATTATGGTTCACCTCATCGGCGAGACGTGTCGAAGCCACCGGGCGTGTCAGGAAATGATTGAGTATAAACAGGCTGTTCTTCAGCGATCCCCGGTTCTTTCCGCAGACGAGCTCCTTGCGGCTGCGTGCGGAGAAATGGGTCTCCCAGCAGAAATCCCAGACCCCGTGAAGCCAGGGAAGCTCCCGCCCTCCACGGTCAGTAAAGACCACCAGGCGCCGGCCCGCAGCCACCATCTCGGCAAGCCGGGGCCAGGGCTTGCCCCGCTGCTGGCGGTGCGTATAGGGCAGCAGGCCACTCTCCCGGAAGGCTCCCTCGATCGCCTTTGGGCTGACATAGCTCTCAAAGATGATCGTCAGCACCTCGCGGGGGTTTTTCTCCAGGAAGCTCACCAGCTCAGCGAGACCGTCCTTCAGTGGAAGACTGCCTAAAAAGAAGCGGTTGTGACAGAGATAGGGTTTCCCCGCCTTGTCATGCACATCCAGCATGAAAGCCCGCACGCCATCGGAGAGCTGACGGGTGAGGCCATGCGTCTGGTTGGGAAACAACCAGCCCTCATCGCTGTTGCTCATGGAATTGTGGGTCGTCGCGTAGGCGACCTCGTCGTAGCGCTTCGCCTGCAGCTTCTTCGCACCGTTGCTGCCGCGAACCCTCTTCTCCCCGGTATTGCCTTCACCAGGCGTTTCACCGCAGGTAAACGGGACCTGGGCAATCAGCAGAAATACCAGTACAAGGCTGCGGAACATTGTCGTTTCCAGTGGAGCTCTATATTTCAGAACCGGGGACAGCCTGTTTATACTGTCGGTACAGCCTTTCCATTGCCACCTTTACTGCGCAGCCAGGCCAAAGAAGAAAAACATGCAGAAACAACCGGTAGATCCAAACACTGTCCGCAGAGACTGGGCGGACCGCGGATTCAGTTGTGAGCTCTGGGAAGACCCCCCGGGCCGGGAATGGAACGATTTCGTACATCCAACCGATGAGCTGGTGATGGTCATCGAGGGAGACGTCGAATTCGAGGTGGGGGGAAAGACACATCGTCCCCCTCCCGGTGAGGAGCTGTTCATCCCGCGCGGAGCAAACCACAGCGTCCGCAATATCGGCAACACCAGGGCCACCTGGCTGTTCGGTTACAACAGCTGAGCCGACTCAGTCAAAGCCCAGGTCCAGGGAGCGAACCACGGCATCCGCCACCGCGAGACCGCGCGGCGTCAGCCACAGGCGTTCATCCGCCTCCGCAATTCCAGCCTCGACATATCCCTCGATAAGGGCCGCGTTGAGTTCCAGCAGGTTGACTCCGTAATGAACCCTGAGCCGCTCGAGGTCGAGCCCGGCTGTACAACGCAGCCCGAGCATGACCGCCTCGAGAGCGAGCTGGGCATCATCCAGCTCTTCGCTGCCGGCCAGCGGTCGTTCACCCTGTTCCACCCGCGAACAATATTGTTCGAAATCCGGTTCGTTCCACCAGCGGCGGCGGCCCGAGAAGGAGTGGGCGGCAAGCCCTGCTCCCAGGTAGGGAGAATGATCCCAGTATTTCTGGTTGTGCCGTGAGCGAAAAGCTGGCGTCTTCGCAAAGTTAGACACCTCGTAGGCCTGGTAGCCGGACGCGGCCAGCTCGGAGTGGACAAGCTCGAAGAGCTCACCCTGGCTGGTTTCCCCAAGCTCATGGAGCCTCCCCTGCAGGCGCCTGCGATGAAAGGGTGTTCCCTCGTGAACCGTCAGCTGGTAGCAGGAAACATGCTGTGGGCCGAGCGCGGCGAGCTTCCGGATGCTGTCGCGGAGATGGCCGGGCTCCTGGCCGGGAAGACCGAAGATAAGATCCGTCGAGACAATGTCAAATCCTGCCTCCAGGGCATCACGAACCGCGCGCTCAGCATCCGCCGGGCTGTGGCGGCGGCCCAGGAATCGAAGCTCCTCCTCCTGGAAGGATTGCACCCCGAGGCTGAGCATGTTCACGCCGAGGCCCCGCCACTCCTGCAGGGAGGAGGGGCCGACATCCTCCGGATTCACCTCCATCGCCAGCCACGCGCCCTCCTCGATGGAGAGCTCCTGCCCTGCAGCCGAAAGGATCGCGCCGAGCTGCCGGGCGGAAAGCGCGGAGGGCGTACCGCCGCCTAAATAGATCGTGTCAAAGACGAGCTCTTCTTCACCGAGCAGGGCGAGCTCGGCAACCAGGGCCTTCACATAGCGTTGGCTTCGAGATTCATTCTCCGAAACGACCGCGAAGTCACAATAGGGACAGATCGCCGAGCAGAATGGAACGTGGAGATAAAGCCCCGCCCCTCCGGTGGAGCTCACTTCTCTTTTTCCGTCTTGAGGACTGCGATGAAGGCCTCCTGGGGAATCTCTACGGAACCGACCATCTTCATCTTCTGCTTGCCCTTCTTCTGCTTATCAAGGAGCTTCCGTTTACGGGAGATGTCGCCGCCGTAACACTTGGCGGTGACGTCCTTGCGGAAGGCGTTGATGGTCTTGCGGGCGATGACGCTGCCGCCGATGGCGCCCTGGATCGGAATCTTGAACTGGTGCTTCGGAATGGTCGTCGACAGCTTCTCGCAATAATGCATGGCCCGGTTGCGGGCCTTGTCGCGATGGACCAGCTGCGAGAGAGCATCCACACGTTCCTTGTTCACCATGATATCGACCTTGACGATATCCGTAACACGGTAATCAAGGGCTTCGTAGTCAAAGGAGCCGTAGCCTCGAGTAACGGTTTTGAGCCTGTCGTAGAAGTCGAAGAGCACCTCGGCCAGCGGCATCTCGCTTTTGACCTCCACCCGTCCCACGGCCAGGTAGTCAAACTGCGTCTTCTCGCCACGCTGCTCCCTGCAAAGCTCCATGACCGCGCCCAGGAACTTCTCGGGAATCATGATCGATGCCTTGATGTAGGGTTCCTTGACCCGTTCGATATCCCCTGCATCGGGGAAAAAGCTCGGGTTGTCGACCACGACCTCTTCACCATTGGTCAATCTCACATCGTACTGTACCGTCGGCGCCGACAGCAGGAGCGACATTCCGAACTCGCGCTCGAGCCTCTCCTGGACAATGTCGAGGTGAAGCAATCCGAGAAAGCCGCAGCGAAACCCGAAGCCCAGCGCCGCGGAGGAGACCTTGGTGAAGGTCAGGGCTGCATCGTTGAGCTTGAGCTTGTCGAGAGCCTTGGTCAGGTCCCCGTAGTCTTCGCTCGACATCGGGTAGAGCGACGAATAGACCACCGACTTGGCCTCCCGGTAGCCCGGAATCGTCTCTGTCGCCGGCCGGTCGGCCTCCGTCATGGTATCGCCGATATTGATGTCCTGGATCGTCTTGATGCCCGCGATCACGTAGCCTACACCGCCGGTCGCAAGGTTGCCCGTCGGTACCTTCTCGAGCTTCAGGTAGCCGACCTCCTCGACAACATGGTCGGCTTCGGTGTGCATCAAGCGGATCGTCTGGCCTTTCCTGATCGAACCATCCATCACCCGGACCAGCATGACGACACCGCGGTAGGCATCGTACTGGGCATCGAAAACGAGCGCCTTGAGCGACGCTTCCGGATCCCCCGAGGGAGGTGGGAGTTTAGTAACGATGGCCTCGAGCACATCGTCCACACCGATGTTGTTCTTGGCCGAGCACTGGATCGCCTCGAAGGGGTCGAGACCGAGGTCGGCATCGATCTCCTCGCTCACCCGGTCGATGTCGGCGGCAGGAAGATCGATCTTGTTGATCACCGGCACCAGCTCCAGCTCGTACTCCATGGCCAGGTAGAGATTAGCGACCGTCTGGGCCTCCACTCCCTGGGATGCGTCCACCAGCAGCAGCGCTCCCTCGCACGACATCAGCGAACGGCGCACCTCGTGCGAAAA
>JAYGDV010000275.1:0-2272 GCA_046582735.1 Planctomycetota bacterium | reverse complement strand
CGTGTGCTCTTCCGATCTAGCTGGTGCCAGGTCTGCGACATGTTCAGCACCATCCCATCTCGGTCGATAGTCTGGAAGGTAAAGGCCGTGTCGGCGGGAATCCTGGCGAGGAAACTCGTATCAGGATGGCCGTCAGGATCGATGGGTTGCTTTCCGCCCCTGAACTTTCGTAGCGGCACCTCGCCAAGTATGCGCAGGCGCTCCATGGCGTGGCTGAAAAATCCGCGCCCACTGTGGTCTCCGCGATGGCGATCGGTGGTGGGCGACATGGCCAGGATGCGAACCGCGTGGATGGCTCCATTTTCATACAGGCCCGCATCCGCCCCCTGGTTGTGCCAGTTCAGCGGCATGCGGTTGCCGTGGCTGGTGAAGGCGTCGAGCGCCTTCCACGGATGCGCCTTCCCGCCGGCATGCTTGTCCCTTCCGGAACCGGAATAAACAGCGGTTACGCTGCCCTCGGGCACCACCCCGTTGGGGTAGCTCTCGCGCTTGTAGAAGCTCGATGTGCCGACGAGGCCCGTTGGCGTGCCGGCCGGCAGGGACTTGTGCGTCGTTCCCTTATTGACGACAGGCGCGAGGCGGCTGGGTTCGCTGATGCCGTAGATCCGCTTGTAGGGCACCACGGCCCGCGGCCAGCTTTCGTTGTACCGGGGATCGTTCTTGATCAGCAAGAGGTCGCCGGGCTCGTCGATGACCTCGCCGTTTTTCAGCAGGTAGATGCCGCCATCGATCTGCGGCAGGTACTTGTACTGGTGGTTGGCCGGACCGGGAGAATAGATGGTGAGGAGATGGTTGTCCGGCGCACCGCTTGGATGGGTGACCTTGCCGACCGCCGGCGACTTCTTGTCCGCCAGCACCGAGGGGTTGGCCGGCCCCTCACCGTTGAGAGCGAAGGGCGTCAGCGACACCGCCTCCCGCGGCATGAACGGCATGCGGTAGTACTTTCCCTTGCCGTTGTAGTGGCGGCCGAAGCGCAGCGCGGGGTTCTCCGGGCTGGCGCTGTAGGCGGGGCTGAAGCTGACCCGTTTCGGCAGCTTGATATAGGCTCCGAACCCGGAATTGTTCTGGTTGTAGTATTCCTCGATGACCAGCGATCCGTCGGAGAGCTGCGTCTGGAAGTGGAAACCGTTGGAAGCGCCACCCGGGTCGAAGGCGCTCAACAACGGAGCCCAGTTGGAGCCGTCGGGATGGATCGTCCAGACGCCCCAGGAGATCCGGCTGCGGATTCCCTGGCTCTCGAGGGTGCTGAACATGATCCTTCCGTCGGCGAGTATCACCGGGTGCAATGCCCCGGCGATGTTGAGGTGGCCGATCTTCTCGAGATTCACCGGGTGCGCCTCGTCCGCGGGGAGATCGGAATCGCGGTCCTCCATCACGAAGAGCTGCAACGCAACGGCGGGATATCCCCGCGACGGCTTGAACCCATCCCGGTTGCTGGTAAAGACAACGCGCCCACCCGGCAGCGGACAGGGCCCCATATTGTAGACACCGTAGGCGAAGTGATTCCTGCGGTTTTCCTTGCGCGAGGCGTTGCGATAATCACTCGCCCAGTCTCCCGCCCCGGTATTGGGAGTGAAGCACTGGTTGGTCAACCGTACGATCCGCCGGGACTCGAGGTGGATCTTGTAGATGTCAGCCCCCTGGGCAGGGGGGGTCCACTGGCTGGCCTTCACCAGGTTGTGGATCTTCACGTAGTAGACCCATTTGCCATCAAAGGAGACCATTGGATCGGTGATGCCGCCGTCTCCTCCCTTGTCGAGCACCTCCTCTGAACCATCCGGATGAAGGAGTACCAGGTCAGCGCCTGGTTCCATGGTGACGGGCTGTGAGAAATCGGTATAGAACCGCTTGTGAATCTCATCCCCGGCTCGCAGGGCCCGCACATAGACGATGTCGTAATCCCATTTCACCGCCCTGTCGGTGGAGATATGGGGAATCCGGGTATTCAGATTCGCGGGGAAGAGCGGCTCCTTTTCGGCCGCGAAGCCCGCAGTGCAAAAAAGAGCGGCTGCTATGACGGATATCACCCTGGGCGGAATCATGGCTTCATTCTTTTCCAGGACCTGGAGACAATCAAGCCCATTGCAGCCCGGCCGGCGAAAGGTTTTTTCAGGCTTCCGTTCAGGACGTCGAAGTCTTAGCATGAACTCACCATGAAAATCACAGTAACCGCTCTCCTGCTTATCGTTCTCGGCCCCATCACCCTCACCTCCTTCGCCGGCGACTGGCCGCAATGGCGCGGGGCCAACCGCGATGGCGTCTCGACCGAAAA
>JAYGDV010000255.1:0-7164 GCA_046582735.1 Planctomycetota bacterium | reverse complement strand
AGCTCGAGCTCGGAGAGAACAAAGTTGCCGTTCTTGGCACGGCCGGGGCCCTTCTTCGGCAGGCTCGCATGAGTCAGGACCTCCAGCCGCAGAGCCATCACCTTTTCAAGTCCCGGCTCAAAGCCCAGGGAGTAGCTGTCCTTATCAGGGAGCTTGCCGCCCAGCAGAACCGAGCCATCATCGAGAGTCTTCAGCGAGGCCCCGGAAGCCGTGGCTGACGCCACCGGGGTGAGAGTTTTCCAGCTGGATGTCGCCTGCCGGCCCTTGGGGCCGGACAGCAGCTCTCCAAGCCGTTTTATTTCATATCCCCTCAGGGGCTTCTCCAGCTCGCCGAGGACTTCCCTGTAGGCCACCTCTTTCTCCCTGTAGGCCCCGAGGTCATAAGGCAGGGGAGCGGTGATTCTCTTCTCATCACAGCTGTTGAAGAAAGCAAAGAGGCTGTAGTACTCCTGCTGGGTAATCGGATCATACTTATGGGTATGGCATTGAGCGCAACCCACCGTCAACCCCAGCCAGACGCTGCCGGTGGTGTTCAAACGGTCGACAACGGCCTTGATCCGGAACTCCTCCTGGTCTGTCCCCCCCTCGGTGCTTGAGAGGGTATTGCGGTGAAAGCCGGTCGCGACCTTTTGCTCGGTGCTGGAGTTTTCCAGCAGGTCCCCCGCGAGCTGCTCACGGGTAAACCGGTCAAAGGACAGATCCCGGTTAAAAGCGTTGATCACCCAGTCACGATACCTCCAGGCAAAGGGACGAACTCCGTCCTTCTCATAACCGTCGCTGTCGGCGTAACGAGCCAGGTCGAGCCAGTAGCGCCCCCAGCGCTCACCGAAATGGGGAGATTCCAGCATCCGCCGGACCAGGTTTTCCCAGGCCCTGGCGTCCCGGTCTTCAACAAAACGGCGCACCTCTGCAGGAGTCGGCAGCAGGCCGGTCAGGTCCAGGCTCAGACGCCGGATGAGGGTGTGGCGGTCAGCGGGAGGAGAGGGATCCGCGCCATTTTCCTTCAGCCGGCGAAGGATGAACCGGTCGATGGGATTGCGTGACCAGGAATCTCCCTCGGTCAGCGGCGGGTCTTGTCTTTGTACCGGCTGAAAGGCCCAGTGCTTCTCCCCCGCGGCAGCTCCTGCGGTGATCATGGACAAAAGGAGGCCGCAAATGAGAACCGCAGAAAACCGTCTGTCGATCAGGGCTGGAATAAACGTCATGAAGAAGAGTACCCGGCAACTGCGGTTGAAATACCCTCTTCCTGCTACAGCAGGGAGGAACGCCTTTTCTCAATAGCCGATGGAAACACAGCCGGCCCTGACTGTCCAGAATGGAACAGGCTCTCCCCGGGCCCGGTGCACACCATAGAATTGCTTCGCCTTGAGGATACAATACGCCAATGGAAAACTACACCGCAGACGGCATCTACATCGAGGCATCAGCTGAGCGCGTATTCGCTGCCCTGGGCGATCCACACGAAGCCCTCGTCTGGCTGGATGCCACAGAAGCCCGAATAGCTCCAGCCAGTGGCGGTGAATTCTCGGCCCGGCGGGAGGATGGCTCCTCCCTGCAGGGAATCATCAGCGAATTCAACCCTCCATTGCGCCTGGTCGTCGAGGACCTCTCCTGGAAAAAAGAAGGGCAGGAACGGGGGAAGATGAGGCTCCAGTTCGAGCTCATTCCCCACGATACAGGAATCTGGATCAATATCCGGCAGGACGGGCTCGACAGCGGGGACGCCGCCGGGGAATGGGAAGATTTCGCCCGGGAGGTACGGCGCGATCTCATCCAGTACACGCTGAGACTGAAGCGGCATATCGAGGGAATCTGAAAGACCTCTCAGCTGATAAGCATCCGCCCCATCCGCACATAGCTCTCGACTCCTTCATCCATAGCCGCCTTAGAGATCTTCTCTCCGGCGGTATGGGCATCGACAATCGAACCCGGACCAAAGAGGAGCAGCTTTCCCACATCGCGCAGGAAGGGCGCGTCCGTTCCGTAGAAAACAACCGTCTCCTCAAAGCCCTCGAGCCTCTCGAACTCCGGGCTCTCCATTCGAAGGGTGATATCAACCTCCACCTTTTCATCGAGCGCACCTGTGGACGGATCGATAAAACACTCCGCCAGTTGCCTCTCCACCGCGGCAATATCGCTGACAACCCGGATCATGATCTCGGCAGAGGCCGATGGGGCCAGGACATTGTGCGCTACCCCACCCTCGATACCCCCCACGTTGACCGTCGCCGGGCCGAGAAGATCACTGTTGCCGAAATCCGCCTGGAGAACCTTCTGCAGGTAGCCGAGCAGGCGATGGATCGCGCTGTCCCCCTCCTCCGGATAGGCAGAATGACAGGCCCTGCCCTCGACCTTGACCCGTGCACCCAGGGCCCCCTTGTGGGCAAGGGCAATCCTGTTCTCTGTCGGTTCACCTACCACGAGGTGCCCGCAACGAACTGACCTGTTGGCAGCCACCGCGCCAATGTTGTCGACCTCCTCTCCCACCACGAAGAGATAGCCAAAATCATCAAGACCCTCCGAGAGCAGGCGCTCCCCGGCCGCCAGGAAGCACGCAGTGATTCCCTTGGTATCGCAGGCACCCCGGCCAAAGATGAACTCATCGTCCTCAGAAAGCGGCACATAGGGAGGCACGGTATCGGTGTGGGTGCAGAAAATCAGCGCCGGGTTCTGTGGCCCGGCAACCAGGTTGCGTCGCCCGGGAGCAACCTCCTCGCTGCGGACCTCGAGCCCCATCTCCACGAGGCGCCGCTCGAGGTAGGCAACTACCGGCTCTTCATTCCCGGTGGTCGATTCCAGCTCGATCAGCTCTCTTGCCACCTGGTAATGATCCATGAACACCCGCGCGGCCTTATTCCTTAAGCTCAGCCTTGCCGGCCGGGCTCTCCCCGCCAATCAGCAGCCCCCTGAGAACTGTGTGGAGGATTCCACCGTTTCGATAGTAGTCGACCTCGACAGGTGAATCGATCCGCACGAGGGTCTCGAAGGACTTCTCACCGGACTCTCCAACCGCCCGCACAACCAGGGACTGGCGCGGCTCCAGGGAATCATCAAGGCCCTCGATACTGAAGACCTCCGTTCCGTCGAGCCCCAGCGATGCAGCTCCCTCACCGGCCTTGAACTCAAGCGGCAACACTCCCATTCCGATGAGGTTAGAGCGGTGAATCCTCTCGTAGCTCTCGGCAATGACCGCCCGGACTCCCAGGAGATAGGTCCCCTTGGCCGCCCAGTCGCGGGAGCTCCCGGTGCCGTATTCTTTCGCCGCCAGCACGACCAGAGAGGTACCCTCTTCACGATAGCGCGCCGCAGCGTCAAAAATTGTCATCTGTTCGCCACTTGGGTGATGGACCGTAACTCCGCCCTCGACCCCGGGCACCAGCAGGTTCCGCAGCCGGATGTTGCCGAAGGTTCCACGAATCATCACCTCGTGGTTACCGCGGCGCGAGCCGAAGGAGTTGAAGTCCTTGCGCTCGATGCCGAGTCCCTCGAGATAGCTCTCCGCCGGACTCTCTTCGGGAATCGCTCCGGCCGGAGAAATGTGATCGGTGGTAACGGAATCCCCCAGCAGGGCAAGCGCCCTTGCATCGGTGATCGCCCCGATGGACGGCACCTCGGGGGTGAGGTCGGTGAAGAAGCTGGGCTCGCGAATGTAGCTCGACTCGGGGTTCCATTCGTAGATCTCCCCGCCTGAGACGGGAATGGAGTTCCACTCTTCGTTGCCATCGAAGACGTTGCCGTACTCCTGCTCAAAAAGGTCGGGGGTCAGTGCCGTTTCCATAACATCCCGGATCTCCTCCTGGCTCGGCCAGATGTCACGCAGGTAGACAGGTTCTCCATCTGAACCTTCACCAATCGGCTCCCGGGCCAGGTCAACATCCATGGTACCGGCGAGGGCATAAGCGACCACCAGCGGCGGCGAGGCCAGGTAGTTCGTGCGGGTCAGGGGATTCACCCGGCCCTCGAAATTGCGATTGCCCGAGAGGACCGCTGCCGCAACGAGGTCATTCTCCTCGATCGCAGCCGTCACGGCCTCCGGCAGGGGGCCACTGTTGCCAATACACGTCGTACAGCCGTAGCCGACAATGTCAAAACCGAGATCACCGAGCGATTCCATCAGCCCTGCGGCATCGAGGTAGCGACTGACTACGCGAGAGCCGGGCGCCATGCTGGTCTTGACGTAGGAGGGTACCTTCAACCCCTTCGCGAGGGCGTTTCGGGCCAGCAGGCCCGCACCGAGCATGACCGAGGGGTTGGAGGTGTTGGTGCAGCTGGTAATGGCTGCGATCACCACTGATCCGTGCCCCATGCTGGAGCCGGAGCCATTTACATCCACCTCGATATTGAGCGCGTTGCCGTTACTTTCAACGCCATAGCTGTCGGAGAGGACCGAGCGGAAACTCGCCTTGCTCTCTGAAAGCAGGATCCTGTCCTGCGGGCGTTTCGGCCCGGCGATACAGGGTTCCACCCCCGACATATCGAGCTCCAGCAGGTCGCTGTACTCAGGGTCAGCGGAGTCATCGGTTCTGAACAGGCCCTGCTCCTTTGAATAGCGTTCGACAAGATCGACCAATTGGGAAGGACGGCCGGTACCGCGCAGGTAATTGAGCGTCTCGTCGTCAACAGGGAAAAAACCCATGGTAGCTCCGTACTCCGGCGCCATATTGGCGAGGGTCGCCCGGTCGGCAAGGCTGAGCTTCGAGAGTCCCGGCCCGCAGAATTCGACGAATTTAGCTACGACACCATGGTTACGCAGCATCTCGGTAACCGTCAGGACCAGGTCGGTGGCGGTCGCCCCCTGCGGGAGCTCCCCGGTCAACTTCATACCCACCACCTCCGGCGGCAGCATGTAGATGGGCTGGCCGAGCATCGCTGCCTCCGCCTCGATTCCCCCCACGCCCCAGCCAAGGACGCCAAGACCATTGATCATAGTCGTATGGGAATCTGTACCGACAACACTGTCAGGCAGCGCTACCGCGGTATCACCGCTATGCTGCAACGTCACGACGCTGGCGAGATACTCCAGGTTTACCTGGTGGACGATTCCCGTGGAGGGAGGAACAACCCGGAAATTATCAAAAGCATCAGCGCCCCAGCGCAGGAATTGGTAGCGCTCACCGTTGCGCTCGAATTCGCGCTCGGCGTTGATCAACAGGGATGCCAGCGACCCGTATTCATCAACCTGTACCGAATGATCGATAACCAGGTCAACCGGGATCAGCGGGTTGATCTTCTTCGGGTCGCCACCCAGCCTGGCGGTGGCGCTTCTCAGCGCCGCGAGGTCTACCACGGCCGGCACACCGGTGAAATCCTGCATGAGCACCCGTGCGGGCTTGAAGGGCACCTCGCCGCTACCTGGATCGCTCCCGCTCCAGGCTGCAAGGCTCAGCACATCCTCCCGGCTCACCTGGAACCCGTCGCACTGCCGCAGGGCGGCCTCCAACAGAACCTTGATCGAGTAGGGAAGACGAGAGACCGATCCGGCCCCCTCCTCCTCAAGCCTGGCCAGGCTGAACCAGTTCACTTTTCCCGCGGCGGTTTCCAGCTCCGAGAGAGCACCGAGGGGATCATTCAAATTCGACATTTCCATTATCCTTGAATCTACCGGGGCGGCCTGCCCATTTCCGTATTACAGGCCAACCAGTTCACTTTCGGCCCTGATGGCATCGATGCAATTCTGAATGTGCTCGGTGGTGTCGACCCCGAGCTCCTCGATGCCCTGCGAAATATCCTCGCGGCTGACCGCCGCCGCGAAACGCTTGTCCTTCAGTTTTTTCTTTACCGACTTCGGTTTGAGATCCGAGATCCCATTCGGCCTGACCTTGGTACAGGCCACAATAAACCCGGCCAGCTCATCAACGGCGAACAGGGCCTTTGCCATCACAGTCTCCCGCGGAGTACCGCTGTATTCAGCATGACCGAGTATAGCGGAAAGAATCTCCTCGTCGACTCCAAGACCGCGAAGATGCTTGACCCCGACAAAAGGGTGCTCCTCTTCGCCCGGGTGTTTTTCATAGTCAAAGTCATGCAGCAGGCCGGTGACCCACCACCTCTCAACCTCTTCGGGTTCAAGTTCCCCTGCGTAAAACCTCATGCAGGCAGCAACCGCCTCCATGTGACCCCGCAGGGCGGGATTTTCAGTCCACTCCCGCATCAATGCTCGTGCCTCGTTTACATTCATGGGCAATAATATAGCCACTCCAGCAGCCGAGGAAAAGGGCGCAGGAGAATCTCGGAAAATAACATGAACAGCTACAGCCTTGGCGAAGACAGGACGCTCTCTATTTCCCAGGAAGACATCACCAACCTGGAGGTCGATGCGATCGTCAACGCCGCCAACAAAAAGATGCTTGGCGGCGGCGGTGTCGACGGAGCCATCCACCGAGTAGCCGGCAGGAGATTGCGGGCAGCCTGCGAAGACATCCCCGAGACGAGCCCCGGTGTACGCTGCCCGACTGGGGAGGCGCGGATCACCCCGGGCTTCGAGCTGCCGGCGGCGAAGGTGATCCAGACCGTGGGCCCGGTCTACCTTGACGCGGAGACCTCGGCCCCCCTCCTGGCGAACGCCTACCGCTCATCCCTGGAGCTCGCCAATTCTGAAGGTCTCTCGTCCATCGCCTTCCCGGCAATTTCCTGCGGCGCCTACGCCTATCCTCTCAACGAGGCCGCGGCGCTGGCCCTGGAGACCTGCCGGACTCACGCCGGGGAGTTGCGGGAGATTCGCTTCGCTCTCTTCGGCGAGGCCAGCTTTGAGACATGGCTCGAGGCGACGCGCTCACTTGGACTCGAGCAGAACGACGAGAGCGACTGAGAGCGCTTCGTGTTTTCGTCGGCGGCAGGCAACCCTTTCAGGTATCCTGAGCCGTGATGAGCGAGCGCAGAGAAACCGGCAATAAGAGACTCTCTATCGTCCTGGCCCTGGTCTTCATCCTCGCCATGATCATGGGACCTGGGCCCGGTGTCTACCTGGTCAACCCCGGCCCCGACCATGAGGGCCCGGCGCCGAACCTCCTCGGCCTACCCGTGGTCTATGCCTGGGCGGTGCTCTGGTTCGGCGTCCAGGCAACCGTCCTGGTAACCGCTTACTTCACGGTCTGGTCCGGCGAAGATGAAGAAGAATGATGGTGGAGGGACTCACACCTCCAAGCTTGCTCGCCGCGACCGATC
>JAYGDV010000166.1:0-4547 GCA_046582735.1 Planctomycetota bacterium | reverse complement strand
CGCATAGCGCTCGGTCACAGAACCCGTGAAAGGGCTTCCCTCGAAGGCAAATCGCCCGTTCTTCTTCTGCAGCCGCGGATCGGTGGATTCAAGCTCAGGTTCGGCCGGCTCCTGTTCCACTGCGGCGCGAGGCGAATCGCTGCCGGAGACAGCCTCCTGCTTCGAAACAGCCACCGGTTGCTCCGCCTGGTTGTCGCAGGAGAGAGCCAGGATCACAACAGGCAGTAAATAGATCCCAGGGCACCTAGAGGGTTTGAAACGGTTCATCTGAGAGGATCCCGACCCGGGGGCCTTACCGGGGCCGAGGAGGAGGAGGTCTTCCTCCTCCTCCGGGTGGTGGTGGTGGTGGGCGTCCTCCTCCACCGGGTCCACCGCCGCCGGTCAGGGTCACGTTTCCACTGTAGCAACCGAGAATGAAGGGGAATTCGGTGCTCATGTGGTAGTGGTATTCTCCATCCGGCTCCCGCGGGGTGGGGCCGAAGTGCCCGTTGCATTCATCGAGGTCGGTGGGGGGGCGTCCATTGACATCGTTGGGGCCGTAGATGGCGAAGCCGTCAAGGGAGAAGCCGTAGATCCAGGAGTGTTCCCCGGGCTGGTCGTCCATCCAGCACAGCGGCATCTTGTGGTAGTGGTACATGCTTCCCGGTGAGGGATGGGCATTGCAGTTGTCGAGCCAGTTCTGGGGGACAACGCTTCCACCGCCCTCGTAGGGATTGAACATCGCCACGCCGTTGATCCCGATAGCCATGATGCCCAGCTGGGTGTCGGTGTTGGCTGCCGCGAGTTCCGGATTGAGGGGGATCTCGATCTCGTAGTTCTGTTCGCCGATGACATTCGGATTGCCCGGCCAGGGGCCGGTGTCGTGCTGGGGAATCCCATCGCTCTCGATGACTATCACATCATCGAGATAGGTGATGGTGACATTGTCCGTCCAGCTGACCGGCTGGGTGCCGAGCGTCCGGTCACCTTCGCCGGGAGGGTTGCCGCCCCCCGGGTCATCGGGGCAGGCCGATCTTTCGCAGCCGATTTCGTCAGCTGTTCCATCCTGGCCGCATTCGGGATAGGGACCAGGGATCGGGCGTCCACCGGAGAACAGGTTGGCGAAAAGGAAGATCGCATCGTTGAGCTGGACTTCGCCCGAGTCATCGGTGTCCGCTGCATCGAGACAGCCAAGTTGCGGGCCTCCAAGGAAAAGGTAACCCAGCGTGGCGACGCCATCACTGATATCGACGTTTGAATCGAGGTTCGAATCTCCCCGGATAAAAGAGGACTGGGCCTCGAGAGAGCCGCAGAAGAGGGTCAATGCCAGGGCGGCCATCAGCGCCGACCAGGATTTCTGAACAGTTCGAAACTTCATTTCCATTTCTTTCTCCAGGGTAGAATTGACTGAGTCCACAGACCCAGTACCCGACATGACAGCACCAAGGCTGTTCACAGCCTTAAACCCCGTAACCCTGAAATGGTTACACGCTGTCAGGGGGATTTATTGTACAGGTTATTTCGTGTCGGGAAAAGTAAAGGAAAGCGCCTGTGAGAAGGGCTGTTTGCCGGCCCCTTGCACGCTGCCTTCAGGCGGTGATACAATCCGTCCTCGTCGCGAATCGAGAGCGGGTGTAGCTCAGTGGCAGAGCGTCAGCTTCCCAAGCTGAATGTCGAGGGTTCGACTCCCTTCACCCGCTCCATTTTTTCTCCGGGAATCCCGCCGCGGCTACCTGATCGGAAGCCTGAGGGTCTTTTTCTTACCGTTGCGCAGGATTCTGACAGGGATGGTATCCCCGGCTTTACGCTTCCGGAAAATGTGTACGAGGAGCGCGCTTTCACTCAGGCGGCCTTGGATACCATCGAATTCGATGACGATGTCGCCCTTGCGGAAGCCGGCGAGCTTCGCCGTCCGGGAAGCGCCATATTGCCCGACATGCCGGACCCACAGGGCCATGCCCTCGAGCCCTCTTTTTTTGCGGTCACCATCCCAGACATCTTCCAGGCGCATTCCACCGAGTCCCATACGTCGAAGTGTCCAGGTGCTTGCCCGCCAGGAGATATCTGTGTTCTTTCTCCAGTCGGCATCGAGGTCCAGCTTCAGGCGGGCTGTTTTTGCAGCTCGTTTGACGACAGCCGTCAGCTTCGCCGGAGCGGGAGCATTGTGGAGGACCCACTGGATGTCAGCGATCGACAGGATCGGCTGGCCCTCGAGGGACAGGATCCGGTCGCCGTGACGGAAGCCGGCCACAGCGGCCGCGGACGCCGGGGCGACATTCACAACCAGCGCTCTCTCGGCCGGGGAGAGCTGCAGCCCCACTGAGCCGGGCAGGGGCCAGGGGTAGAGGAGCTTGTCGGGCAGGGGTGCTTTCTTCGCCCTGAGAAGTTCTGTTTCTGCGGCATTGATCATGTGGCAGTGCATGCAGCTCTGGGCGACCTTGCCGCCGTAGTTGAGCAGGGGGGTGTACCTCTTGAGGGTGGGGTAGAGGTGGGGGGTCGGGTAGCGTGGCTTTCCGCCCTGCTTGGCGGCGAGGGATTTTCTGATTCCGGGGAATTTTCCGTGCAGCTCCAGGGCGCCTTCCAGCGCGCCCACGAAGCCCTGCATCGAGATGTCACGCTCGGGCTTATCCTGGCTCGATCGCGTGCCGTAGCGCCCGTAAATCGTTTTGTCGGCGTTCATGAAGAAGGCGGCGAAGGTGAGGTCGTAGTCGAACTGGAAGAGCTCCAGGTCGAGCGCGTTTCCCTGGACCACCCGCACGCAGACGAATTTCTCCAGCAGTTTTTTCAGTTCTGAATCCTGGGGACGTGCAACCTGCACGTCAAAGCCTTTGCAGGCGTGTCACGGAATTCAGCGAAAGACGATCAGCAGCGGCTTCGAGGTCTTGCGGGCGAGATCGAAGCCTTTCGCTACATCGTTGTAGATCCACAGGTCCGAATCGCGCATCTCGCTGAGGTCGTCCCGCACCAGGGTGTCGCGGTCTTTTTTTTCTTCCGCGGCCAGCGCCCCGGCGAAGAAGAAGGCTGCGGCAGCCAGCAGGAGAGTGAGCGCGAGTTTTCCAGTCATCTCAAAGCCTTCGGGGTTGGTTCCAGTCAGGATTCTCTGCAATCCAGTATGAGCTTACCAAACTGTTGGTGGTTCTTCATGCAATCAAGCGCCCTGTTGCCATCTTGGAGTGCGTAGGTGCTGTCGATGACAGGGTGCAATTGGTGGGTGGAGATGAACTCGAGCATGGCTTCCATCTCTTCCGCAGTCCCCATGATAGAGCCGATGATCCTGAGCTGCTTCCAGAAAAGCCTGAAGAGGTCGATGCGCTCCGGCGCCCCGGCTGTTGAGCCGTAGTTGACGATCCGGCCTGCTGTGCGGGCGAGGTCGAGAAGCTTCGTGTAGTCTCTTCCGCCGGCTCCATCAACGATGAGGTGTGCCTGCCCGTGCCGGGCGCGGAACTCCTTTGCCCAGTTTCCATCCCGGTAGTTGATGCCGGCTTTGGCGCCCATCTCGACGGCCCGGCTGATTTTTTCTTCTGATGAGGATGTGACATAAACATCCGCCCCGGCGGCGCTGGAGAATTGGGCGCAGAAGAGCGCGACGCCTCCGCCGATTCCTGTGATGAGCACCCGCTGTCCCGGCTGGAGCTTTCCCTGGGTGAACAGCGCGCGCCAGGCTGTCAGCGCGGCGATCGGGAGGGCGGCCGCCTCCTGGGCGCTGAGATGCGCAGGGATCGGGAGCAGCTGCCCGGGGGTGGTCAGCAGGTGGGTGGCGAAGGTGCCGTCAGCCGGCATCCCCAGCACCTCGAAATCGCCGCCCTGGGCCTGTGGGTCATCCCCCCAGTTTTTCGAGGGGTTCACCAGGACCCTTGTGCCTTGCAGCCCGGGATCAACTCCTTCCCCGGTGGCCCTCACCACGCCGGCTCCGTCTGAGCCGGGCACTGTCGGGGTGGTGGTGCCAGGGTAGAGCCCCTGGGTAATCCAGTAGTCCCGGCGGTTGAGGGAGGCTGCCTCCAGCCTGACGACGACCTCTCCCGGGCCGGGTTGGGGGTCCGGACGTTCCTGCAACTGCAGGGGTTGCTTGAGCTCTTCAAGGACGAGGGCTTTCATATTATTTTAACCGGTGCGTTCCATCAGGTAGTGGGAGACCTGCCATTCTTCTCAATCGCGAAATCCGAAGAGCTCGGCGCGGGCCATGACGAATATTCGCCAGCGGTGAAACCACCGCCGAGCCTCGCTGTGCCCATAGGTCTTTTCAAGTACGGGCAGGATAACCTCCCGGTTTGAATCCATCCTGAAAATCCAGGCATTCGAGGTCTTTTCGTAATGGGTTCCAGGCCAGGTCCAGCGGTCGATGAGAGAGAACTCCCCGAGGAAATGAAGCAGGAGGTCCTGCCCGGGCATGAGTCCCCCAGTGAAAAAATACCGCCCCATCCAATTGTCGGCTCCTTCGGTCTCGAAGGCGCAGGTTGCCGCGCGGTGGGTAAAGATATGGATAAAGAGGCGGCCGCCCGGCTCTATCCAGCCGTAGATTTTTCCCGACAGGCCTCGTCCAGTTCAGCCAGGTCAAGGTGCAACATGAA
>JAYGDV010000061.1:0-1993 GCA_046582735.1 Planctomycetota bacterium | reverse complement strand
CGACCCCCGATCCCCTCGCGGCGCTGGAAACCCTCTGCGGGCTTGGCGTAGACAGGATCCTGACCTCCGGCCGGGCACCTCGGGCAGAGGACGGGACCGAGCTGCTGGGCCGGCTTCAGCAGGCCGCCGCCGGCCGCATCGGCATCCTGCCCGGGGGTGGAATCAACCATGAAAACTGCCGGCGAATCATCGAGCTGAGCGGCGCCGGAGAAATCCATGTCGGCTCCGCGGTCTGTTCCGCCGGCCCTCCTCCGAAAGCGGCCGGACTCGGGCCCGGCGGCAGTGAGGCCCCCGCCGCAACCGGAGAAACCGATCCGGAAGCCGTCCGGAGGCTCCTCGATCTCCTGGGTTGAACAGTTCCAGAGCGGCCTCTCCTTCTTGGTCACCGAAGAGCTTCCTGCTATCATCACCGTCCTGCAAACAAAACCACCTGACCCCGACTGGAGCGCCATGAAGAAGGCATCACTGAAAACAAGACTGATCAGCAGGCTCGGCTTCCTGTTCCTCATTCCCGGACTGCTCTGCGGGCTGCGAACTGTCATCGCAGAAGAAAGCGGCTCCCCCGGACCCAATATTCACCTGCGTGGGAACTTCCTCAACAGCCACTTCAGCTTCAGCGCCCGGAAGAAAGGACACGTCGCCTTCATCGGCGGCTCGATCACCGCGATGAACGGCTACCGCCCCATGCTCTGCAGTTTCCTCCAGAAGCACTTTCCCGAAACAAAGTTCACCTTTACCAATGCGGGAATCTCCTCGACCTGCTCAACCTCTGGAGCCTTCAGGCTCCAGAGGGATGTACTCTCAAAGGGTCCCGTCGATCTCTTCTTTATCGAGTACGCCGTCAACGATGACCAGGATGCCGCCCACGCCCGGCGGGAGTGTATCCGCGGAATGGAAGGAATCCTGCGCCAGGTGCACGCGCACAACCCGATGGCGGACATCGTCATCACTCACTTCGTCAACCCGGGCATGCTCAAGACGGTCGGCAAAGGCAAGGAGCCCGTCACCAGCGGCGCCCACGAGGATGTCGCGAAACACTACGGCATCTCGACCATTCACCTGATCCGCGAGGTCGACCGCTTGATCGCCGCCGGTGAGTTGACCTGGAAAAAATTCGGCGGCACCCACCCCGGGCCCCACGGCAACCGCCTGTGCGCCAATATGATCGAGAAGCTGCTCACCACATCCTGGAGCATGAAAGCAGCAGGCAAGGCGGCGAAAGTCGCTCACGTCCTGCCGAAAAAAGAGGTCGATGCGGGGAACTATGGAGCCGGGCGTTTCATCGACCCGGCCACCGCCGAAATAAAGGCCGGCTGGAAGAACCACGTCCCCGAATGGAAGAAAATCGGGGGCGGCTTCAGAGGCGGCTTCGCCGGGAAGAAGCTCCTCTCTGCCACGAGCCCGGGCGCCGAGTGCAGACTCGAGTTCACCGGGCGGGCGATCGGAGCCTACCTGCTCGCCGGCCCAGACGCCGGCACTGTCGAGGCCAGCATCGATGGAGGCGAATTCAAGCCCTACGACCTCTACCATCGCTACAGCCGTGGACTCCACTACCCGAGGACCGTTATGTTCGCCACCGACCTTGAAAACGGCAAGCACACCCTCCTCCTGCGCACCAGCGAGCGTAAGGCGCGGCCCAAGGCCGGCCACGCCGCCCGGATCCTCCAGTTCACCGTCAATTGAGATTCGCCGATGTTCCATATCAACGTCTGCCTGAAAGTGAAGAACCCGGAAGACCTTGGCGAGATCCGTGAGCTGCTCGGGCGCTGCCAGGCTCTCTCGCGCCAGGAGGAAGGCTGCGAGCGTTTCGAGGTCTACCAGTCGCAGGCCGAGGAGGACAGGTTCTTTCTCTGCGAGCATTGGAGCGATCGCGGGGCCTGGGAGGCCCACAAGGAGAGGGAGGCCTTCAGCCAGGTCTACGCCCCGCTGGTCATGCCACGGGTCGAGCGCGAGCCGCATATCTCGACCCTGCTGGAGATCGGAAGAGCACACG
>JAYGDV010000534.1:0-2617 GCA_046582735.1 Planctomycetota bacterium | reverse complement strand
TTCCTATTCAGCCAGTCCAATCCGGTTTCCAGAGAATGGCAAAGCGGCAAAGATCCCGCCCAGGAGCATGATGATCGTTCCAATATAGAGGAAGCCCATAAATGGATTCAGATAGGCGGTTATATAGACCATGTCTTCAGGATCCCGGTTGGAATAGTAAATATAAACATCCTGAAGCAACCTTCTGTGGATGCTCACCTCGTTGATCCACTGATCCTGCTTCGGATAAAACCGCCTTTCCGGTTGCAGGTTCGTAACGAGGTGGGCCGTGGGGGGCAGTTTATCTAAATTGGGGCTTTTCTCTGCATGTGCGCCTTCGGCGTGCGCCTTCTTTCCAGCCCTGGCGGGGTCGTAGTAGATCCTGAAGGAAACCTGGTCAAGCAGGTAGGGAAGGCTTTCTTCGAAATCCTCTACCCTGTGAGTCTTGGCATGAACCTTTGAATAGGCGTCGGCAATTTCTTTGAAGGGTCGGTTGGCCGAATGGGGATTGATCAGGTAATTGCCTATAGGGGCATACTGCCCCATTTTTACGACAAGCTTCTCCTCGGTGATTTTGAACATCGAGCTGATAACGATTCCGATTACAAGAACCGCGATGCCGATATGGACAATGTAACCGCCATAACGCCGGTTATCTTTCAGGATAAGGGACAAGACTGCAGTGCCGAGACCTTGCTTCCTGAGACGCCTCCTGGCCCGGAGGTTCCTGACAAACTCACACCCTATGGTGGTCATGATCAGGAACGAAAAGAAGAGAAAGAAGCCGGTTGGATAAATGCTGCTGGAATGGAACAGATCTCCAGTAACCTTCCCGCCATTGAGTGCATCGCTGAGAGGTTTAATGCTGAAGATCTTGCCAAGGGTGACCGTCTCAGGCCGAACCATGGAAATGATAAAGTAGGCAAGCAGGGTAATAAGAAAAGCGAGCACGCCAGGCAGGATGAAATTTTTACTCAAACTCCGCCGGCTGCTCTTAATCCAGGCCAGCCCCGGCCCGATTGAGGTGAGCAATACCAGCAAGGCCAGCAGGGGTGACATGTATAAATTGAAATCTTTCGGTTCAAAGGTCCAAGTCTCACCAAAGTAAGCTGTGCTCAGATTGGGAAGCCAGCTGAGCGCCCAGACAGAAACAGCCAGGACAACGAGTACCAGGTTGTTAAAGAAGAATGCGGCCTCACGAGAAAGAAGAGAGTCAAGCTGGTGGCTACCCTTGAGCTCCTTGAATCTGTAGAAGAGGAGGAAAAACCCGCTACCGAGGATTGCCCATTTGAAATACCGGAAAGAATTTCCGATGGTTGCATTTTCTCCAAAGGAGTGAACCGAAGCGATTTCCCCGCTCCGGGTCATATAGGTCGCTTCGATGGTGAGAAAGAAGGCGAAAATCAGAAGGAACACATTCCAGCGCTTCAACATGTCCCGGCGCTCCTGGATCATGATGGAATGAAGAAAAGCTGTGGCCGCGCACCAGGGAAGGAAAGAGGCGTTTTCAACCGGGTCCCATGCCCAGTACCCTCCCCACCCAAGTTGCCTGTATGCCCAGAGCCCCCCGAGAATGATCCCGCAGGTAAGGAAGAGCCAGGCGACCATGGTCCAGCGCCGCGTGACGCGAACCCAGTAAGAGCCCAGTTCGCCGGTTATCAGGGCTGCCATGCCAAAGGCGAAGGGAACAGAAAATATGACCATGCCGAGATACAGGCATGGGGGATGAATGACGAACCAGTAATTAACCAATTGTGGGTTGAGGCCTTTTCCATTCAACAGATTCCCCATGTGGTCCATGGGAATGTTGTAGACCGAGGCAAGGTGGATCGCCTGGCGGGGCTCCATTTCCTCAAACGGGTTTTCTTTGATCGCCAGCATCACAAAGAAGGAAATGATTGCTATCAGGACGAGATAAACATAGGGCTCCATCCGCCGTCCGCTGGGGTGCAGGGAACTCCACCTGTGTTGAAAGGCGGCGAGGGCGGCAACCCCGGAAAGGATCAGGGTCCAGAAAAGCAGGGATCCATCAAGCCCGGCCCACAAGCCGGCAATCTTGAAAAAGAAAGGCAGGTCCTTGTCTGAATAGCCCCAGATGTATTCGTTGTTGTAGCAACCGGTGACAAACCCCCAGACAAGTGTGCCGCAGGAGGCAAGGATGAGAACGAAAACAGCGTAAAACCCGACCCTGGCACTACGAATCAAGCGCCGGTTTCTGCGAAGGGCACCCACCAGGCACAGCCCTGCAATCAGTGCCAGTAGAGGGCCTGTAACCCAGAGTAATAAGGCGTGGCCGAAATTAAGAACGTCCATCAGATGGAATCCACTAAACTCCCCCGCTTGATTACCCTGTTAGCCGCCAGAGGCGCCGATAGCATAGGGGGTTCCCCCCTGGGTTTTGCGCATGGAGGTGCTGGGGGTAGCCTCCTGGTAAGCCGGCGCTGCGCCATCTGCCTTCTGCTGCCGATCAATCTTTTCTAACTCTTCTTTCGGGTCATATCGACTGGGGCAGTTGGTGCTGACCTGGTAAGCCTTGAACACCTTGCCCTGGGCGTCAAAGGTACCCTTGATGCTCGCTCCAATCCCGACCCTGAAATTTTCCGGGGGGTTCCTGCTGCTCTCAACAAGGATTACCTTG
>JAYGDV010000433.1:0-4687 GCA_046582735.1 Planctomycetota bacterium | reverse complement strand
TTTGGCAATCGCGGCGATTCGCACTTGATCGGCCGCGCCTTTCTGCTGAAGGACAGCCGCAGGGCTGTCAGGAGGATTCTCGGCTATCCCTGCGTGACGGAGTACAATCCGGACGTCGTCGCGGCGCGTTACCTTTTTCTGCAGTTCCGATGGCGGGAGGCTCTCGAGAGATTCCCGGGAAGCTTCCGGGAGGAGAAGAAGCTTTTGATCTATCTCCTGCGGGTCGGGGAAAAATACAAGGGCGCGGCGAAGCTGATCCACCACGGCGTCATGCGCCTCTATCTTTCTGCCTTCCAGTCCTACCTCTTCAATACAGTTCTCGATGAGCGCATGAGCTCAGCCGGAGGCAACCCGGGGAGGCTCTTCGCGGGAGATGTAGCCTGCCTCCATGACAACGGAGCCAACTTCGCTGTCGGCGACCCCGGGGTTGAGCAGGAACGCCTGGAAAAATTCGAGATCAGCCCGACCGGGCCCATGTTCGGCGCGAAGATGCTCATTCCAACGGGCTACGCAGGTGAGCTGGAGTCATCGGTACTGGATCGCCAGGCGCTCAGCCACAAGGACTTCCATCACCTGCAGCAGGTCTGGCACATGAAGGGATTGCGGCGTCCCCTGCGTGTGCCCGTCACCGGGCTGAGCTGGAAGGTGGATGAAGAAGGCATGGTGCTCGAATTTTTTCTCCCCAAAGGTTCTTTCGCTACGACGCTGTTGAGGGAATTGATGAAAAACGAAACAGTTCCACCTGCCTACCAGGATGGCATGGCTTGAAAGCAATGCGCCGGCGGTGTATTTTCAGCGCCAGAAAGCAGGTTCCCCAATGACAGATCAACCCGAAACAGGTTCTCCGGAGAGTTTTGCCGAATCTCTTGCTGCAGCGACCCCGACGCCGGGGGGCGGAGCGGCAGCGGCAAGAGTCGGGCTTCTTGCCACTTCACTGGTGCGGATGGTTGCGGGGATCTCGCTTCAGAAAATGCAGGGGAATACCTCATCGGAAGAACCATCCGATGAGCGTGGTCCGGCCATTCTTGAAGAGGCGGCTGGGAGCGCTGTAGAGCTGGCCAGGGGTTTCCGCCAGCTCGAGGCTGCTGACATCGCTGTTTTTGATGATTTCATGGCAGCTCTGCGCCTGCCAAAGGAGAGTGAAGAAGAAAAGTCGAAACGCAAACTGGCGCTTTGCGATGCGGCTGAAAAGGCGACTAACGTACCGCTCGATACTCTCTCGGCCTGCCTGGGAGTTTGTGACCTGATTGACACCCTGCTGGATGCCGCAAGTGTCGGGGTCGTGCGTCTTGGTGCCGACAGCGACCTCGGAGCAGCCCTGGAGTTCTCCCATGCCGCCTTCAGGTCAGCGGAACTCAACATCCATTCCAACCTGTCGATGTTAGGCGAGGATCCTCGCTCAGAGGCCCTTGTTATGCGCTATGAAGCGTTGCAGGAGCGTTTCGAGGAAGAGCTTCCAGCATTGCGCACACGCGTCCTGGAGTGGCTTGAAACACACTGAGAACGGGCACAGTGTCTGACGGCCTGTGGGTGCCGGCACTTTTTCCGGGCTGGAACCGGTTACTCGAGGAATCCCTCGAGCGAACGGCTGCGGGTCGGGTGCTGAAGTTTCTTGAGGGCGCGGATTTCTATCTGGCGAATCCTCTCCCTGGTGACCTTGAACTTCTTGCCCAGTTCCTCGAGGGTGCAGGTTGAGTCCCGGCCGATTCCATAGCGGAATTTGACGACCTCACGTTCACGAAGGCTGAGGCTCTTGAGAACCTCTTCAAGACGGTCCCGGAGCATATCCTGGGTGATCGCCATGGTGGGAGACTCAGCCCCCTTGTCCTCGAGCAGGTCTCCGAAAGTGCTCTCTTCATTATCCCCGAGCGGATTACTGAGCGATGCCGGGGGCCTGGAGAGCTTAAGAGCCTTGCGGACCTCTTCTCGAGGCAGTCCCATGTCTTCGGCGATATCGAGCAGGTCAGGGGCCTGGCCGTTCTTGTAGGTCATTTCCCTGCTGATCGACATGAGCTTGGTCATGGTTTCCGACATGTATACCGGTAAGCGGATCATGCGGGACTTTTCGGCGATGGCTCTCGAGATCGCCTGCCGGATCCACCAGGTAGCGTAGGTGGAAAATTTGTAGCCCTTGCGGTATTCGAATTTTTCCGTCGCCCGCATCAATCCGGTATTTCCTTCCTGGATCAGGTCCAGGAAGGAAAGGCCCCGTTTGCGGTACCGCTTGGCCACACTTACGACGAGTCGGAGGTTGCCCGAAGCCAGGTTGCTTTTAGCTCTCTCGTAAAGGAGGAACTCTTTTTGAGCATTGGCTGCGAGTACAAGGAAGGTCTCATAGTTTCCGAAGAGAGCGGTATTCACCTCCCTCAGAACGGTTTGATCACTGTAGCGTCGGCGTTGAACTGGACTTGGCAAAACCCTGTGTATAATTTCCCCAAACTGCACCAGGGCACTTTTCCAGCGCGCCAGATAGCTCATTTTGACGTGATACTGCTCGATGATTCCGACGGTTCGCCGGATCCTTCGAAGCAACCGATTCTGAATTCGGACAACCTCTGACTTATTGGATTGCCTCTTCGAAACCTTCTTAGAGATCTTTTTGGCAGCCGCAGTGGCTGCTTTTTTCTTTTTCCCGGCCTGGGGGAAATTGAGTCCGTCGGCCTTTTTCCTCAGGATGTCGAAATCCTTGATGTTGGCTTTGATGTTCCTTTCGATCGAGGCGAGGGACTTTTCCATTTTCTTGAAGAATTCGTGGCGTTCGCCTTTTACCGAGAGATTTACATCGAGAGCCTTCTCGATCAGGATCTCTTTGCTCATGATGAGCCTGAAGAGCTCGAGCACTCTTTGCTGGCCGTATCGGGTTGCGTAGATCAGGCGCCTGAGATTGATACGGGAGGATTCAATTCCCTTGGCGTATTCAACTTCCTGTTCCCGGTTAAGGAGCGGAATCTCAGCCATCTGGCTGAAATACATGCGGATGGGATCGCCCAGTTTGCGAATTGCGGCCGAATTCTCATCTTCCTTACCGGTTTTCTTGCCATTGATATTCAGAACCTTGATCCCCTCCTTCTTCAGAGCCTTGAGGATTCGATCAAGGTAAGAGGAATCGGAGGAGGCATCTGCTGCGAGCTCGAAGATCTCTTCGTGGCTTACAACCTTGCCCTTGAGGTTCTTTAGGAGGCGTGCGACTACGGTTTCAACTGGCTCCAAGGTAGGTACTCCTGAGTACTGCTCTGTGTTCTCTTTGTTTCCTGGTGAGGCTGCGCCTCGACGGGACATAAAGCAAACCTCAGGCCAAACAAGTGAATTCCAGATTTCTTCCATAAGTTACTTATTTAAAAGAACTTGCGTTGAAGGACTTCGAATCCCACAAAGGGTACAAAAATGGTCTTGTCAGAATTTTGACAAGACTTTGGTCAGAAGTTCAGGCTGGTTTAACACTTTGGCTGTGGCAAAAAGAGGACAGGTTGGTTTGCGCTGCCTGAAGTGGGCTTTTGTGCGGTACCGTATTTATGAAGTACTTTACCGGCAGGGGAGGAATTTCTTTATTTTCAGGGGGTAGAAAGTTCCACTGAGCCGATCGCTGGCCTGCTTGTAATTGGCGGGTTTCCTGCTTTTAGAGGAATACGGTAAAATCCTGTCAGCATAATCATGGAGTGAACTCTGATGTCTAATCGAACTGTTTCCCTGGCGTTCCTGCTGGTTGTATTAGGCGGATTGTGCAGCAGGCCGGACCGATTTCCCTTTTCGTCTTTAATGGCTGATGAGGTGAAGAGCCCGGCAAATGTTGAATTCATCGTGGGGAACTACCTGTTGTCCGAAGGCGGGACCTGGAAAGCAGCGGACAGTCTCCTGAAGGGGCCGTTCGGGATCGATTTTGACTCATCAGGAGCGATGTACATTGTCGAACTGTCCAGCGGCAGTCTTCATATGCGCTCCGCAAAGGGAGAATTGAAAACACTTCGCGGGCCTCATGAGAAAAGCTATTCAGGCGATGGGGGAGTTGTTTCCAGGGCAGGATTCAATGGTCCTCATAATTGTGTTGTGACTGCTGATGACAGGCTGCTGATTGCCGACAGTTGGAACCATTGTGTGCGCCGGGTAGACCTGGAGACTCTGCGAACCGGGACGTTTGCAGGAACAGGAGCCGGCGGATTCTCCGGTGACGGCGGTCCGAGCGGGTCGGCAAAATTCAATTTCATCATGTGCATTGAATTGTCAGTGGACGGTAAGACCCTGCATGTTGCCGACCTGAAGAACCGTCGAATCCGCAATATTGACCTGGAAACGGGGCTGGTTCGGACCGTCGCCGGTAACGGCAGAAAAAAAGTTCCCAAAGATGGTGCACTGGCAGTGGAGAGCCCGCTGGTTGATCCGAGAGCTGTCACATCAGATGCCGCAGGCAAGCTCTACATCCTGGAACGTAGTGGAAATGCATTGCGGGCAGTCGGTGCGGATGGGGTGATTCGCACGGTCGCCGGTACGGGCCGGAAAGGATTCCGGGATGGGGAGGCACTGCAGGCCCTGTTTGGCTCACCCAAGCATATATGCTGTGACCCCGGTGGAAACGTATACATCGCAGACGACGCAAACAAGGCGATTCGCAAGTTCAATCCGAAGACGCGCCGGGTTTCAACCGTGTTGGGCAGGGGATTCGGTGATCCGAAGATTACGCTGGAACGTCCCC
>JAYGDV010000414.1:0-16242 GCA_046582735.1 Planctomycetota bacterium | reverse complement strand
GATCGCTTTCACCAGGGCCACGATCTCCGGTGGAGGCGCTTCCCCGACCAGTTTGCCGATGCTCAGCAAGGGTCCCTCGGGAGTGGAAGGTATTTTCTCCCCGGTAATGCTCTCAAATGCCCGGACAAGACCGGGAACGTTCGCCCCCGCCACCAGCAGCGCCTCAGCCGGAATCAGGGCGGCCGCTGAATCGGAGCTGACCTGGGACTTTCCGCCGCTGTTACAGGCCGAAAGAACGACAAGAAGCAGGGCGCAAACCAGGGCGACGGGGCACTTGCCGCGGCTGGAGAAATTTCTCGCGGGGCTCATGGCCCCCATGGCATCAGATATCATCAAGGTCAAGGGGATCATCATCCCCTCCTCCATCTTTTTCCTCAGGTTCTTCAGGTTCTGCAGGCGGTTCAGGATCTGTCGGTGCCTCGGGCTCTTCGGTGGCCTTCTCCCCGCCAGCGAGGAGGTCGATCTCGATGGTGCGATTGGCGGGATCAATCTTGCCCACCTTGCCGAAAGAGAACTTCTCGACAAAGGCCGCCAGGTCCTCGACCGGGCCGACCTCGAAGCTCGCCACATCGTCATCGAGAGAGCCGCTGATTTCATCGATGCCGCTGTCGGCCTTCTGTGCCGCGGCTAAAACCAGGTCGTTGAGCTTGAAGAAGACCGGCTCGCCGGGCTCACCCGCCGAAGACAGCTTCTTCCTCAACTCGGCCCCCGTGGCGCCGGCGATGAGAATCGTCACCGACGAACCGGGTCCCGGGTCCGGATCGACAGCTTCAGCCTCCTCACCAACGCTGCCGGCCTCTTCGGGCTCCTGGCCCGGATCGACAGCTTCAGCTTCGTCGCCAGGGGCGGCGGGCTCTGCGGGTTCCGGAGCCTCCTCGAAATCCGAGGGGTCGAGACCCTCGGGAAGCTCGAATCCCTTATCGTCCGGGCCGGGGCCTGCGAAACCGGAGAAGGCCTTCTCCACCATCTCCCTGACCGTCACGATTTCCTGCTCGGTGAGCTTGAAAGAAATAATGACATTCTTGTCTTCGGCTTTCGGCGTCAGCTTGCCCATCAGCCCGAGAGCCTTCGGCCCGAGCATCTGCATCGCTATGAGCGAGAGCCCTCCCAGCTGGGTCCCGATGGTCTTCTGGGTGTTCTCCGCATCCTCCGGGGAGGGCGTAGCACCGACGAATTCCAGTGAGAAGTCGGTGCCGCTTGAGTCGAGCGCCAGCATCAGCGAGTCGATCTTGATCGGCGGAGCCGGGGTGTCATCTCCCGGCGCACCAGCTCCAGGCAGGCCTCCAGGGCCTCCACCGAGCCCGCCGGCCAGATCCTCGAGCTGCCCGCTTACCTCCTTGGGAAGGGTAGCTACCAGCCAGCCGGCTTCCTTCCTCGAGAAATCGCTGGTCAGCCCGCTGAAGACCTCGTTGGAAGTAATCGACTTGCCCTCACCCTTACTGAGAGCGGCGACCTTTTCCATCAGGGGGGCGGTAACAAGCAGGATCTGGCCCCGGGACAGGAAGGCGAGGGAGAGCTCGGCCTTTTCGTCAAGCGCATAGAAATTGAGCCCCCCCTTGATCACGGGTTCGGGATTCCAGATCGCCTTCGCGGCGACCATGGCTTCGATAATTTTCGCAGGATCTTTAAACTGTCCTTCCACGATAGCCAGGGCGCCCACCTTGGGATCGGAGAGGACCCTGGTTTCCGATTCAACCAACTCCTCGCCGGAGAATGTTTCGGATTTCGAGACAACGCGGGTAGCGAGAAGATCCTGGGCTCCCTGCGTGGCAATGGTGACCTTCTCGATACTGTTGAATGGATCAAGGATGTTCACCACGGCCAGCAACTCGGGCGGGGACTCCGCCCCCGGCCGTGGAAATTCTTCGCCGGAAATGCTTTCGTAAGCCTTGATGAGCCTCGGAACGTTCAGCCCGACAACGAGCTCCATATCAGCCGGTATGTAGCTCAGGACGTCAGAGCCGGTCGCGGGGATCTCCGCAAGAGCCGGGGATTTTTCGGCGGGATCTTCAGCGGGCTCCTCGGCAGTTGGTGCCGATTCCTCGCTCCCGGCCGCAGTTTCCGGCTCAGTCGCTTCTGGCGCCAGGCCCTCTTCGATGATTTGCTCAAACTCAGCCGTTAATTCGCGTACCAAAGCTTCTTTGTTCTTCTCCAGGTCATTGGCAAATTTGCGCAAATTTTCCTGCTGCTTTTCAGCCGGGGTCTTACCGATCACCATATGGAGAGCAAAGTAATCCAGCGCCGCCAGTCCCCCCACCACCAGGAGGAGGGCCAGGACCAGCACTGCGGGGCTCTTCTTGCTGCCGGATTTTTTGCTGCCGCTATAGGCTTTCCTGTCGCCGGCTTCCGGGTCAGCAGCTTTCTTCGAGCCGCCGCCTTTTGTAAATGAGTATTTCTTTTCGCCTTTGCGAACCTTGATGCCGCCCTTCTTGAAGGAAATCTTCTTCTTCCCAGGGGTTTTCTTTTCAGCCGGGGCCTTCTTTTCAGCTGGGGCAGCCTCCTGCGGTGCCTCAGCTTCAGCCGCGGGAGGCGACGGAGGGGCCTCGTCCTCTCCAACCAACATGACCTCTGAACAGGCCTTGCAGCGGATCTTACGGCCGGCAAAATCATCCGGCGCCTTGTAGCTGGCACCGCAGCCTTTACAGGTAACTTTCAGCATTCGATTTACTCCCGTGTTTTTTCTCGACGCCTGCCGGGCCTGCAGCCCGGCAGGCTATTGATGCCCTGTTCTATTTCAGCAAAACATTATCCCATGACAAAGGAGGCAGTGTCCATCTGTTGCTGAACACCGCTTGGTATTCCGGGGCATGGGGAACTCGTGTTAAGATGGCGCCTCTTCTGAACCAGCAGCAGGTGATTGCGAGAACGAAATGGCCGACCCGGCAAGCCCCGAACCAGGCATTGAAGCCCCCCCGGCTAGCGGCGCCTCTGACAACGAGACCGCCGAGCTGCTGCGCGAATCCTCCGAGCGGCTGCGCAAGGAGCTCAGCAAGGTCGTTGTCGGGCAACACGAGGTCATTGAGCAGATGCTCATCGCCATGTTCTGCGGCGGGCACTCGATCCTCATCGGTGTTCCCGGCCTCGCCAAGACCCTGCTGGTCAGCACCCTAGCGAGGCTCCTGAACCTGAGCTTCCGGCGAATCCAGTTCACCCCCGACCTGATGCCCTCGGATATCACCGGCACCGACATCCTGCAGGAAGATCCCGACTCCGGGCTGCGCAGCTTCCGCTTCATGAAGGGGCCGATCTTCGCCAACATGCTGCTTGCCGATGAGATCAACCGCACGCCGCCGAAAACCCAGGCCGCCCTGCTCGAGGCCATGCAGGAAAGAAACGTCACCGTGGGCCAGCAGACTGTCGCGCTGCCGGCGCCCTTCTTCGTCGTCGCCACGCAGAACCCGATCGAACAGGAAGGTACCTACAACCTGCCGGAGGCCCAGCTCGACCGTTTCATCTTCTCGATCCAGGTCGGCTACCCCGCCGAAGATGAAGAGCTGGAGATCATGAAGCGCACCCGGGCACCCGAATCCATCGAGCTCTCTCCTGTCCTTTCGGAGGAAGAAATCATCCGGATCCAGGCCCTGGTGCCGGGAGTCCCGGCGGCCGACCACGTCTACCGCTTCGCCCTGAAGCTGGTTCGGCGTTCGCGGCCGGAAGAAGCCGATGCCCCGGATTATATCAGGGAGAGCCTCTCCTTCGGCGCCGGTCCCCGTGCGGCGCAATACCTGATGGCGGCGGCCAAGGCCCGGGCCCTGCTTCACGGCCGTTTTCACGTCAACCTGGCTGACATCGCCCGCGTAGCATCCCCCGTTCTCTGCCACCGGTTGATCACCAACTTCAATGCGGATGCCGAGGGAATCACACCGCAAAGCCTCGTCAACAGGCTCCTGGAAGATCTCACCAGGGAAGATACGGGGGACTGAGCTGCCGATGACTGAATTGCGCGACTTCCTTGATCCGGGCTCCGTCGCGCAGCTGGAACGATTGCAGGTTGTCGCCAGGAAGATCGTGGAAGGGTTTCTACGGGGGATGCACCCCAGTGCCGCGCGGGGCTCCTCGATTGAATACGCCGAGCACCGGCCCTATTCCCCCGGCGACGACCTCAAGCACCTCGACTGGCGCACCTACGCCCGCACCGACCGTTTCTACCTCAAGCAATTCGAAGACGAGACCAACCTCCGCGCCACGCTCATGCTCGACACCTCCGCCTCGATGGACTTCTCCAGCGGCGGGATTACCAAGCTGCGCTACGCATCCTGCCTGGCAGCCGCGATGGCGCACCTCCTGCTGGGGCAGCATGACGCTGTCGGACTGGCTCTGGCGGGCGCATCGCTGGAGCACTTCATCCCGCCAAGGGCAACCGCCGAGAACCTCGCGGGAATCTTCTCGGCGATGGAGGGCATCAAGCCCGGCGGAAAAACAGACCTCGCGAAGGCTCTGAAACATCTCGCCGAGCGCATCGAACCGCGCTCGCTGGTGATCCTGATCTCCGACCTGCTGGACGACGAGCGCGCCATCCTCAACGGGATCTCCCAGCTGCGCCACCGCGGCAGCGAGGTGATCGTGCTGCAGGTCCTCGACCCCGCCGAGCGGGAGCTGCCGTTCAACAGCTGGATGGTGCTCAGGGATATCGAAGACCCCTCCGTCGAGGTTCGCCTCGACGCCCGCCAGATGGCGGAGCTCTACCGTGAAAATTTCGCAGACCACCAGGCGGCGATCCGCAGGGGATGCTCAGCGGCAGAAGTAGACTACCTCTGCCTGGAAACCAGTGAGCCCTTTGCCAACACCCTTGGACGTTTCCTCCATCTTCGTTCCCGGCAACAATGAACCCCCTACCCGACACCTTCAACAATGCCCAGCTCTGGCCCCTGCTGCTCTTCGCCATCCTGCCCGCGCTGCTGTATTTCATCGACAGGCGGCGGGCGCAGAGAATCGACTGGCCGGCACTTCGCTTCTTCCTGAACCGCCAGAAGGGCAAGCTGCGCTGGATGCGTCTGCGGGAAGCGCTGTTGATCTCGGTTCGAACGCTTGCCCTCGCACTCATCGTCTACGCCCTGCTGGGGCCCGTTACCCTCGTCGAGAAAGAGCTGGGCGCAGACAGCACATCGAGCCGTGGACTGGTGCTGGCCTTTGATACCAGCTTCAGCATGTCCTACCGCCCCGATGGCGAACCCGGCAACCTGCTCGAGAGGGCAAAAGCGCGCGGGCGCCGGCTGCTGGCGGAGCTGAAGCCGGGGGATGCAGCGCTGCTCCTTGACCCGGCAAGGCCTTCAGGGGAATCCGCCAATGAGCTCTTCAACAGGGAAAAAAATCGCTCCGGCCTCGAAGAAATAAGCCTTGGCGCCGGACGATTCGAGCTCCTGCACGCAATCGATGACGCCATTGAAGGCGCCTCCAGGCTGCCGTCAACGGTACGCCAAATCTACCTCTTTACCGACTTCCAGGCCCACAGCCTGGGGCAAACCGACCAGGGAAGCCTGGATTTTCTTGCCGCACGCCTGCGTGCCCTTGACCCCGTACCATCGATTGAGCTGGTTGATTGCGGTGTAGCCGAGTCCCGCAACCATCGCGTAATCGAGCTCGAAATCGATTCGCTGGCTACCGGCACCGCCTCGCCTGTCGGCCTGCGCGTCAAGGTCGCCCCGGCCCCTGGAACAGAGGGGCTCCAGCTGCGAATCACCGTCAATGGCGAGGTCCTGTCAAGCCAGCCGCTGCCCCCGGTAAAGCCCGGCTCACCCGCATTGGAGCTCCTGGCTGTCCACCGCTTCAACAGCGCCGGCAACGCCAGGTTGAGCGCGGAAATCGTGGGAGAAGATGCCGGCGATGGGCTGCGGGCCGATGATGCACGGCACCTGGTCATCGAGGTTCTCGACCGGCTGGAGGTGCCGATTATCCAGGAGGACCCCGACAGCGGCAAGGCCGGTGGCGGCCACTGGATCGACCTTGCCCTCTTCCCCAGGTACGGAGAAACCAATCCACCCGAGGTGATCTTCCGCCCTGCGATCATGGATTCCATCAGCGGTGAGCTCCTTGAAAGATCCCGGGTTCTCATCCTCGCGGAGATCCAGCCCATGGAGCCAGCCGAGCTGCGCCTCATCGAAGATTTCGTCTCCCGGGGCGGAGGGCTCCTCATCTTCGCAGGAGAAAAAACCGACCTGGATTTCGCCAACGGCCGGCTCTGGCGTGAGAGCCGGGGGTTGATGCCCGCCAGGCTTATCGAGAAACGTAAGACCGCGGCCGGGGAAACACTCCACCCCCTCCAGACGGACCTGGAGCACCCGGTTTTCGCAATCTTCAAAGGTGTTTCGGAGGGAGAGCTGGCCCGGGTGTCGATCAGGAATTACTGGCAGGCCGGGGCTGTCGCTGAGAATTCCGCCATCCTGTCAAGGACGACAGCCGAGCTTCCCTGGATCATCGAGCGCCCACGCGGAACCGGAAAGACCATCCTCTTCCTCACCGCCGCCAGCCCCGCCGATACCGATCTTCCGCGAACACCCCTCTTCGTGCCATTGCTCCACCGCATGGTTCGCTACCTGGCGCTCGGGCCATCCTCTTCCCTTGCCTGTGAGCAGGGACGACCCATCGACCTGGCACTAGATACAGCAGAAACAGAAGGCCAGGTCAGGGTCACGCCCCCGGGAGGTGAGAGCAGCCTGGTTGACACCTCGGAGCTCAAGGGAAAGCCTGCCATCCGCTGGAACCAAACCCTGGAAACCGGTTTCTATTCTTTCGATTTCAGTAAAGGGAACGGCTCCCGGCGCCGGGAAACCCGGGCCGTTAATTCAAACTCCGGGGAATCAGATCTTCGCAGGCTCAGCGAGGACGCCCTGCAGAAACTGGCGGGAACCCTTGGTGGGAGCATTGGCAAACACTCCCAGGAGAACACGGGCTCCCTGCAGACAGCCGTTGTCGAACTGGAACACTGGCCTTTTGCCCTTCTCCTCGCCCTGTCGCTGCTGGTCGCCGAGCTCCTGCTCTTGCGGGGAATGCGGGGCTCTAGAACGGCGGAACCAGCTGGAGGTACAGCATGACACTTACCAGCAGCTGGCTGCCGCTGTGGTCACTTCCTGTTCTTCTCCTGGCGGCGACAGCCCTCTCGATCTGGCTCTACCGCGCTGACCGCCGTTCATGCGGTTCACTGGCAGGCTGGACCGTCACCTCCCTGAGGATCCTCCTGCTGGCATTTATCAGCTTCCTGCTCATAGATCCAGCCCTTGTCAAAACGGTGGATGATGAAAAACTCGGCGAGGTCCTGGTGGTAATTGATACATCGCCAAGCATGGAAATCGCGGACGTCGGGCAGGGGGAGGGCACCATATCGAGGCTGGCGGCTGCGGAGCAATTGCTCTCTTCAAAGTGGACTGAAGACCTCCGCAGGCAATTCCGGCTCTCCTTCCATACCCTCGCACAAAAGGTGGTGGAATTGCCCGGGCCACCGGAAAAGCTCAAACCGGAAACCTCGGCGGGAACAAATCTTGGCACCCCGGTCCTGGAGAGAGCGCTCAAGAGCCCGCGCGAAGACCTCGCCGGGATCATTCTCCTCAGCGATGGAAACCACAACGCTTCGGGCGATCCCAGGCAGGCCGCCCGCTCACTGGGAACCCTGGGAATACCTATCATCTCCGTGGGGATTGGCAGAACCGACCCGCCGCCCGACCTTTCCCTTGAAGCTGTCGAGGCGCCGGGAAAGGTATTCAGGGGAGATGAGATCAGTGCCGAGATCACCCTCCAGAGTACCTCCATCGAGGTCCCGGGGTTAACCGTAAACGTTCGCGAAGGCAACCGCGAGCTCGGCTCCTTCCTCATCGAGGATCTCCCCCGCGAGGGCATCTCCCACTGGCCGCTTCGTTTCAGGATCGATGAACCCGGCCGCCACAAGCTGAGCATCGGCTTCGAGGCCGTCAAGGGCGAGGCGCTGGTTGAGAACAACAGGGGCGAAGTATGGATCGAGGTGCTCGATGACAAGGCCAGCGTTCTCTACCTCGAAGGAGCGCCGAGGTGGGAATACCGCTACCTGAAAAACACCTGGGATCGCGATGAGAAGATCAGCCTCGATTCCTTCCTCGTCCCTGCGCCGCCACAGAGAAAACTCCCGGATGAATTCCCGCGCACCCCCGATGCCCTCTACGGCTACGACGCGATCATACTCGGAGATATTGAGCCCGGGTTGCTGACCGAGGAAATCCAGGAGGCTCTCCTTGAATACACCAGGTCGCGGGGAGGAACCATCGTCCTCATTGCGGGCCCCGCCGCCATGCCGTCGGCCTGGCAGGGCACCCCCCTGGAGGAATTAATGCCCGTCGAGCTGCTCCTGCCGCCACCGGGACGTGAGCTCGGTGCGCAGCTGGCCCGCAACGGAGCCCCCCTGGCGCTCACAGCCGCGGGCGAAGAGTCAGAGGTCTGCCGGCTGGTCCCCGGACGGCAGAGAAACGCAGAGCTCTGGGGGCTGCTCCCGGCTCCCCGCTGGTACTACCCGCTCAAGGGCACGGCCAACGGCAGCCTGCTGCTGGCAACAGCCGGCAGCGAAAACGCCCCGGCCCTGGTATCACGAGAGGTCGGTGCAGGAAAAATATTCTACAGTGGGATCGACTCGACCTGGAAATGGAGGCTTCGCTTCGGCGACCTGCTCTACAGGAGATTCTGGGGCCAGGTCATCCGCTGGGCCGTTTCAGAACAATTGAACGCAACTGACGACAGGGTGCGGCTGGGAACCGACAAGGCCGTCTACCGCTTCCCGGACAACATCGAGATCTCCGCCCTCATCGAGCCGGGCGCGGATGGCGGTATCGAAGGTGGTCTTGTTGACGCAGTGATCGAACCGGTGCAGCAGGCCGGAGATGCACCGCGCCAGGCGCGAGTACGCCTCGAGTCCATACCGGGCAGCGGGGGACGCTACCGGGGAGTCCTGGATTCCAGGCAATATGCCCCCCTGTTGTCCCATTCAGGCTCCCCCGCCGGTGGGGGAGCCTGGGAGTTCGAGTTGACTCTCGACATAGCTTCCCTCGAAAACTATTCCACCCGTGCGGACCGGGCCAGGATCCTCTTTGCGGTGGAGCCCGCGGCAGAAAACGAATCGCTGGGCATCTTCTGCCACGAGGACAACCTTCGTCAGCTCGCGGAACTCTCAGGAGGCGCCTATTTTCCCCTGTCCGGCGCAGCAGGCGCGGCCACCCACCTGCCCGTAAAAACGCGAACTGTCGAGCGCACCTATACCTACGCTGCCCTGGACTATCCCTGGGGAATAGCCCTGGTGCTGATCGCACTCCTGGCTGTCGAATGGATAACCAGGAAAACACTGAAGCTGGTATAAAACATTGTCGAAGCAGAAACTGGCGGACCTCGTCCGTACCTGGAAATCTTTTTGAAGATGGAAGGGCCGGGCTCCGTATCAGTTATTACAGGCCGTCCCGGCTTTTTAACCCGGAACCGTGAAATCCGCGCAGGAGAGAGAACAGAATGAAGGGAATCCTGCTGGCAGGCGGATCGGGCTCGCGGATGAAACCGCTGAGCACGGCCGTAAACAAACAGCTGCTGGCGGTCTACAACAAGCCGTTGATCTACTATCCGTTGGCGAACCTGATGCGGGCAGGGATCCGGGAGATCCTGCTGATCACATCCCCCTCCCACAGCGCCAGCTTTCAACAATTGCTCGGCGACGGTTCCCAGCTGGGCATCTCGATCAGCCACAGTATCCAGGAGCAGCCGCGCGGCATCGCAGAGGCGCTGATCATCGGCGCAGATTTTGTCGGCACAGACCGGGTCGCCCTCGCGCTTGGAGACAACGTATTCTACGGAGCCGCCTTCGCGGGCTGCATCGAGAGCGCCACCGGCCGGGAAGAAGGGGCCACCGTATTCGCCTGCGAGGTCGAGGACCCCGAACGCTTCGGAATTGTCGAGATGGACGCTGGCGGCAAGGCCGTCTCGCTGGAGGAGAAACCCCCGGAGCCGGCCTCCAGCCTGGCCGTCACCGGCCTCTACTTCTACGACCACCAGGCCGCGGAGTTCGCCCGCGGGCTCGAGCCATCGGCACGTGGCGAGCTGGAGATTACCGATGTGAACAGGGCCTATCTCGAACGGGGAGAGCTCCACGTGGAGCTCCTGCCGGAGGGCACCTCCTGGCTCGACACCGGCACCCACGAGGCCCTCCTGCAGGCCTCGAACGAAATCATGGCTTTCGAAAAAGGCGGCAATCCACTGGTCGGCTCCATCGAGGCGACGGCTTTCCAGATGGGTTTCATAGACCAATCCCGGCTCAAGAGCCTTGCCGGAGATTTCTCCGGAAGCAACTACGGCAGGAGATTACTCGAGCTCGCCGGGGAGGACTGATCCCCTCAACCCTCAGACATCGCCGAGGGTGTGGCGCCTGCCTTCGTTTTCTTTGCGCAGGTACTCAAGGAGCGGCTCGAAATAATCGAGCATCGCCCGCGCGCTGATGTCCGAGCCGATGGTCTCCTGCAATACCACCCGCCAGTCGCGGGTCGCGCCGAGCTTCAGGATGCCGCGCAGGAACTCTCCGACCTTCTTGTTGCCGTAGTAATTCGTGTTGCGGGGATCCTGCCCGAGAATCTTGCGCGCAATATGGCTGTGGAACTGGTGCAGGAGAATGTAGGAGATCGCGTAATCGTAGTACTGCGCCGCATCGTTGTTGATATGGGTCTTCGAGGCCGCATCACAGAACTCTTCCCCCCTCTTCTGCGGTGCACGAATACCCTGGAACTCCTCGACGTACTTCCACCAGCGCTCGTTGTAGCTGGTAATGGGAAGATCAGCTGCGTAGAGATCGTGTTCGAAGTGAGTCATGGTGCCGGTCGAAAACGGTATGAAGACAACGAACTCGAGCGCCTCCTTGAGCAGCGTCTGGAGCTCGTCCACCTTCGCATCTTCAGCGACGAGGCCGCGTCCCTGCAGGAAGGCCTTCTGCATCGAAGCCAGTCCCAGCAGGCTGCCGATCGCCTCGTGAAAGCCCCGGTTGGCCCCCTCTCTCAAAAGCGGGGGAACCTGCGGGCTGGTGTAATCGATGTAGTAGTAGATGTGGCCGAGCTCGTGGTGGGTCGTCTCCCACCAGCGCGCATTCGGCTCCACGCTCATCAGGCACCGGACATCTTTCTCCAGGTCCATGTGCCAGGCGCTGGCGTGGTTGTTCTTCTTGTAGAGCGTTCCCGGCGGCAGGGGATGAAGATCGGAGCGCGTGTAGAAGCTCTCCGGGAGCGGGTCGAAGCCGAGGCTTACATAGAAATCCTCAGCAGCCTGCACCAGCTTGACAGGCTTGAGACCAGCCAGCTTCCCATCGAGGTCGAAGCCCTCGACCTTGACCATCGCGCCCCAGCCCTGCCCCCAGCGGTTGGGCAGCCAGTGGGCAGGAATCAGGTCGGGGACCTCCTTGTTGAACTTCTCCGCCAGCCGGTATCGTGCCCAGGTATGGAGCTCCCTGTAGAGGGGGCGCAGCTCACTGGCGAAGCGGCGCATCTGCCCCATCATCTCCGGCACCGTCATGCCATAGTCGGAAACCTGGTAGTGGAAGAAATCATTGTAGCCCAGGGTCTGGACGGTCCGGTTGCGCAAAGACACCAGGTTCGCCAGCCCCTTCTTGAGCCCCTTGCCCACCTCCTTGGACGAATCCCAGGCAGCGAGACGAAGCTGCTCGTCATCTTCCTCCTCGAGAATCCGGTCAATCTCATTGGTGGTCACCGACTTCCCATCGATCTTGAAGTCAAAACCGAAGAGCGCTTCGGTCTGCGCCGCATCAGCCTTGATGCGCGCCTTGACCAGCTCGGGCTCGGTCTGCGGGCTGCGTGCCGCGGCGTAGAGAATCGCCTTGAGCTGGCGCACCTGGAGATCAGTCAAGACCACCTCCCGTTCCAGGTAGCCCCTGGCCTTCCTGATCATCTCGACCGAGCCGGTGTATTCCGCCAGGTCACCCTCAGCCTTCTCGTAGGCCTTCGAGTTGCTGTCATCTCCCTCAACAATAACCGTGTTGAGCGCCCAGTCCGCCTCGGCGGATTTCTGCTGCAGGCCGAGATAGCCCTGGGTATAGAACCGGAGAAAGGAATCAACCTCCGTCAACAGCGCCTTGTCGGATTTCAGCGGGACTGCCACCGCGACAGCAGGAACCTTGCCGGGTTCCGGCGCTGCGCAGCTGAAGAGGAGGCAAAGTGCAAGGGGGATCAAAAATGGAAATTGTTTCACAGGTCAGCATCTCCTGGATGGTTACAAAGCCTGGCATTGGCAGGGAACTTGACCCACCAGAATACTCTCCCCGGGAAAAAAGGTGAAGAGGTCTAGGAGAGCACCCTGGTAAGCCAGGTGGAAATATCGGCAATCTCCTCGGCGCAGACCGCATGAGGCATCGGGTATTCCCGCCACTCGATCTCGTAGCCCTGCGCCTCGAGGGCCTTCTTCGAAAGCTGGCCGCCTTCGAAGGGAACGACAGGATCCTGGGTCCCATGGGCCATGAAGACCGGGCAGTCAAGATTAGCGGGGCTGGCCTCTGCTTCGAGTTTTTCAGGCAGGGTAAGATAGGTCGAAAGCGCCATGATGCCCGCAAGCCTGCGCGGATGGCGCACCCCGGCCTGCAGGGCGATGGCTCCTCCCTGGGAAAACCCGGCAAGGACGATCCTCTCTTCACTGACCCCCCGCGAAACCTCGCGCTCCACCAGCGCCCGCACCTGGGCCTCGGAGGTCCGTAACCCCTCCTCATCCTCATCGCGGCGAATATCCATACCGAGGATGTCGTACCAGGCGCGCATGACCATCCCCCCGTTGATGGTTACAGGCCGCTCTGGAGCATGGGGAAAGACAAACCGGACCGCCAGCTCATCGCTCAACCCGAGCTCCGGAACGACCGGTTCAAAGTCGTGGCCATCAGCTCCCAGGCCGTGCATCCATATAACTGAGGACCGCGCAGGCCCCTCCGGCTCACATTCAACACACTCCAGCAGTTCATCATTCATTTGGATTATTCCGGTAAACAAGTTTTTCGACCCGGGAAATAATAGACACTAGGCGTAGAACAAACAAAATGTCCCTTGGAAAAAACGAACAGCAATATGTCCTACAAAAGCCTCAAAGCCTGTGTTGACGATCTCGGGCGCAACGGACACCTTGTCCGTGTCGCAGAAGAGGTCGATCCCTGCCTGGAGATGGCCGAGATCCAGCGGCGTCTCTATGCAGCCGGGGGACCCGCCGTTTTATTTGAGCGGGTCAGGGGCACGGCCTTCCCTGCCGTCGCCAATCTCTTCGGCACACCGGAGCGCTGCCAGTTTCTTTTCAGACACACGCTGGAGCGCGTCCGAAAGATCCTCCAGATCAAGGCTGACCCGGCGGCAGCCATCCGGCATCCCCTCACCTTTGCCTCCGCACCCTTTACCGCCTGGAAGTCCCTGCCGAAGAAGGTTCGCGGTGGAGCCGTCCTCGAGCATACCGCCTCCATCTCAGACCTCCCGGCAATCAAGAGCTGGCCGGATGATGGTGGACCCTTCATCACCTTGCCGCAGGTCTATACCGAGGACCCCCTCCAGCCGAAGACACTGACCTCGAACCTCGGCATGTACAGGGTCCAGCTTTCGGGCAACGAATATGAAAACGACCGCGAGGTCGGCCTCCACTACCAGATCCATCGTGGTATCGGCGTCCACCATGCCGCCGCCATCGCAAAAGGGGAGCCTCTGAAGGTGAGCATCTTCGTCGGTGGACCCCCGGCCCATACCCTGGCGGCGGTCATGCCCATGCCTGAAGGCCTCAGCGAGCTGATCTTCGCCGGCATGCTGGCGGGAAGGCGCTTTCGCCTGGCGAGAAAAAACGGTTACGCGATCTCCGCCGATGCCGATTTCTGCATCGTCGGCACGGTAGAGCCCGGCGCCTCGAAACCGGAAGGCCCCTTCGGTGACCACCTCGGCTACTACAGTCTCCAGCACGACTTCCCCGTCCTGAAGGTCGAGGCCGTCTACCATCGCCGCGACGCGATCTGGCCCTTCACCGTCGTGGGGCGCCCGCCGCAGGAAGACACCAGCTTCGGCGCCCTCATCCATGAACTGACGGCGCCACTGGTACCGCGAGAGATCCCGGGCCTCCACGCCATGCATGCCGTCGATGCGGCAGGAGTCCATCCTCTGATGCTCGCTGTCGGCAGCGAGCGCTACGTGCCTTATGCCGAACGCCAGCCCCGCGAGCTGCTGACAACCGCCAATGCCCTGCTCGGTCTTTCCCAGGCCTCCCTGGCGAAGTACCTCTTCATCGCGGCACGGGAGGATGATGACAGCCTCGACGCCTCCGACATCGAGAATTTCCTCCGTCATGTTCTCGAGCGGGTCGATTTCGAACGCGACCTGCATTTCCAGACCCGCACTACGATCGATACCCTGGATTACTCGGGCACCGGCCTGAACACGGGCTCAAAACTCGTCATCGCCGCCGCCGGGGAGAAAAAACGGGATCTCGATACCGCCCTGCCGACCGGACTGACTCTGCCCGGCGGCTTCGACGACCCGCGCATGGCCCTGCCCGGGATCCTTGTCGTCCGGGCCCCCGCCGGAGGAGGCGAAGAGGATGCCCGGGACTTCGCAGCCCATCTCGCAGATGCCGGCATCTCCGGGGGAATCGCCGTGGTGGTGCTGACGGAGGATTCGGAATTCTGCGCCCGCAATACGCGCAACTTTCTCTGGGTAACCTTCACCCGCTCCAACCCCTCCCACGACCTGCACGGCGCCGGCAGCTTCATCGAACACAAGCACTGGGGCTGCAAGGGGCCCATCGTCATCGACGCGCGCATCAAGCCTCACCACGCGCCGCCGCTGATAGAAGATCCGGCTGTTTCAAAACGGGTCGATGAGCTCGCCTCACAGGGAGGGCCTCTGCACGGAATCCTCTGAGGCCGTGCTACCGGTCCTTCAGCGCCACCTTGGCGGCGTTGCGCCCGCAGGCCCCCAGGACGCCGCCACCCGGATGGGCTCCCGCACCACATAGATAGAGCCCGCCGACAGGCGTCTTGTAGCCGGACCAGCCTCCTGTGGGACGCTGGAAGAAGAGCTGGTCGGGAGTCATCGCGCCGTGGAAGATATTGCCGCCGGTGAGAGAAAATTCACGCTCCATGTCGAGCGGAGAGATGGCGTCGTAGCCAACAACACTCTTTTCGAAACCGGGAGCGTAGCTCTCCAGCAGGCGGATACAGGTCCGGGCAAAATCGTCCCGCAGCTCATCCCAGCTGCCCTCTGCAAGCTCATAGGGTGCGTACTGGATGAACATGCTCATCACGTGGTGTCCCTCGGGAGCCAGCGATGGGTCAAGAACCGAGGGGATCGTGCACTCGAGGATAGGCTCCGTCGAGGGCGCGCCGGAGCGGGCCTCGTTGTAGGCGCGCTCGATATAATCGAGGGTCGGGGAGATATGAATGGTTCCGCGGTGCTGGGGACCGGGCTCACGCCCGGGGCAGGCGGTGAAATCGGGGAGCTCGCTCAGCGCCAGGTTGAGCTTGAAGGTCGCGCTCGAGAAATCCAGCGCTTCGATTGAGCGGCGAAAGGACTCATCAAGCAGGTCGGCGGGAAGCAGCTTCCCGAAGGTGATCTGCGGTCCGGCGTTGGAGAACACCTTGGCGGCCGCAATCTCATCACCCTGCACCGTCCTGACTCCCTTCGCCGTGCCGTTTTCAACCAGTATCGATTCAACCGGACAGCCGGTACGGATCTCGACGCCGAGATCACGTGCAGCCGAGGCGATTGCCTCGCTGAGCGCGCCCATGCCACCGCGGACGTATCCCCAGACCCCCCTGGCGCCATCGGTCTCGCCCATGACGTGATGAAAAAGAACATAGGCAGTGCCCGGCGTCCGGGGGCTGGCCATCGCGCCGATGACCGCATCGGTGGCCAGGGTCACCTTCAGCTCCTCGCTCTCGAACCATTCATCGAGCAGGCGCCTCGCACTACCGGTGAGCATCGCGAGGAAGGGATAGATTTCACTGCCGAGGCGACGCGCGCCGCGGCCCAGCCTGAGCATGCTGAGAAGATCGCCGGGGCTGCTGATCCCGGCGAGGGGGTTGGGCGGCGGACGGTCGAGCGTCGGCTCGAGAACCTCGACCATGCGCCCGAGCATCGCCTCGTAGCGCTCATAGGCATCCGCATCACGGGTGCTGAATTTCGAGATCTCCCGGCGGTTGAGCTCCGTATCAGCTCCGAGAAAGAGGTGCTCCCCATTAGGGAAGGGTGTGAATGAAGATGGCTCCCGCGGCAGCATCTCGAAGCCGTAGTCCCG
>JAYGDV010000371.1:0-4636 GCA_046582735.1 Planctomycetota bacterium | reverse complement strand
AGATTTCACTGAAGAAAAGATCGCCAAGCTGACAGGCGATGAAAAATACTACTCCTCCGACAGCACCGTCCCGCTAGTGGTGAGCGAGGAATATGTCGGCAAGGACATCTCTGAAGAAAAAGACTCCGGCATGTTTATGCGGATACTCTCTACCTTCCTGAAAGAGATGAGCTCCCCGGCCGGATTGGTCCTTACTCTCGCCGGAATAGGGGCGCTCGTTTTTATCCTCCGGCAAATGAGAAGCCTTGGAAAAATCGCCCGGGAGCGCTTGTACGTTGTCCTGATCATGACCTTCTTCTCCCTCCTGTTCTGGGCGATCTTCGAGCAGGCCGGCAGCTCGGTAAATCTCTTCACAGATCGAAATGTCGACCGGGTCAGCAACCAGACCCGTCCAGTCACCGCGGCTGACATTGGAACGGAACTCGAATTCGAGCTGACCCAGAAACAGCTCGGCTATGAGATCCCCTGGGCCCTCACTGGTGAAACCGAGAAGCCTGAAAAGATCTTCCGCTTCAAACAGGGCGCCGGAAAAACAGCGCCGGCGGAAGAAAAAAAATCCGCCGCACTCTTCACCATCTCGCGACTGGACAATTGGCGCAAGAAGGAGAAAGAGCGCAAACTCACAAGCGAAGACATTGGCAAAATGATCAAGGTCAACACCGGCAAGTTGATGGTTGCCATGCTCAAGAAAAACGGCGAGGGAGAGAAAAATCCCGCGCTTCGCACAAAGATGCTCAACGCCCTGGGAACGGATAAGATTACCGACCTGCCCGTCACCGAAGATTTTGTCGGCCTTGAAATCTCTGAAGTTAAAAAACCCGGCAAGGTCAAGGTCCGTATCAACGAAAGCCACGAGGGGATGTTCATCGCCGAGGCGAAGGACGAAACCAAGGCGAGCACCTACCAGTCGCTCAACCCAGCCTATATCCTGGTCCTGGGCCTCCTGTTCACCGCCCTCTGGGGCTTCCTTGGAGCCCGGGGCCTCGAGCCCAGCACGCCAGTGAAGTTCGCTTTCGGGCTGGCCCAGCTTGGCCTCGGCCTGGGCTGCTTCTGGATGGGAGCGGCGCAAGCCAATAACATCGGGATGGTGGCGGTTCTCTACCTCTACGTCGGATATTTGCTGCAGACAACCGGTGAGCTCTGCCTTTCTCCTGTTGGCCTGTCCATGGTTACCAAGCTCTCACCAACCCGCCTGGTGAGTACCGTGATGGGAATGTGGTTCCTCGCCACCGCTTTCTCGGCCTTCCTTTCGGGAATCATCGCCCAGTTCACCAGTGTCGGACATGGTTCCGGTGGTGGCAGTGCCATCCCGGCACCCTCTGAAACCGTTGACCTCTATGGCGGTGTCTTCGGGATTCTCGCCATCACAGGGCTGGTTTCCGGCGCAATCTGCCTGGCGCTGTCTCCCTTCCTGAAACGCTGGATGCACGAAGGCGTCGAGGATGAAGACGCTGGCGAGGACTCCGGGACCCTGGCGACGGAAGAATCTCCTGAGCCTAATTCCGAAGAACCTCCAGTCCCCGAAGGCAACGAGTCCTGAGTGACCGGGCGGCTGTAATCAGAAACCCTTCTCTCAGCCCAGCGCCTTCTTCATGATCGCCTTGGTGTTCTCGAGCGATGTCTTCGCTACCTTCAGCGGGTCCTGCTTCCAGTACTCGGGGTTGAAGAGCTCGATCGAGAGCGCTCCGCGGTAGCCGGTGCTCCAGAGGTCCTTGAAGAACTGCTCGAGCGGCGCCACGCCGAGACCGGGATGGACCCGGTCGCGGTCCTTGATGTCCTCACGCGGAATGTCCGGGTAATCGTTCAGGTGGAAGCCGCCGATCAGGCTGCCGTTGAGATGTTTGACTCCGCTCAGGCCTGAGCCTCCCTTGTAGAGGTGGTAAACATCCGGCAGCACACAGGCGCGCGGATGCTGGGCCTCCAGGGCAACGAGCACTGATTGCCCGAGACGGTAGAGGTTGTTCTGAAAACCCCAGACCTCGACAGCCGGGATCACCGGGAAATTTTCCGAGGCCACCAGCAGATCACGGTAGCGATCGGCCGCATCGAGCAGCTTGACGTCCCCGACCTTGCCGGTCGGGGGCGCGGCCATGTGGGTGCCGCCGATCTGGGCAAGCTTGTCCATAAAGACCTTGGCCTCCTCAAGCGCCTTGGCACGCTGCGCCTTGTCATCGACCATCCAGCGGAAGAAGGCGATGGCGCCGGTGACCGTGAGGCCCTTGTCGGAGAGCTCCTTCTTCAGCTCAGCAAGCTTGCCGCCTGATTTGATAAAATCATCAATCTCGTTGGGCCAGGGCTCGATACCCGTATAGCCCGCCTTCTCGGCGATCTCGATAGTCTTGCGGATCGGCAGCTTGTGCCCACGCAGGGTGCTGGTGTTGAGGCTGATCGGGTAGGCACCGGTTCGCGACCCGGCCCCGGCCGGGCGGGGCGTTACCGTGCAGGATGTCCCGGTTACCGCGGCGGTGGCGGCCGTGGCGGCCAGGGCCGCTGTTTTCAGGATCTCACGACGTGAAAGGTCCCGCATAACTCACTCCTGTGTATTCTCTTGGCATATTCGAAGGGGAAAACTCCCGTGATGGAACTCGATGTGCCCGAGCATTTCAAGCAGAGGATGCGCGCGGGGGCATCCAGCAGTTACAATCGGGAGGGAAAACCCCCGGTGAGGGGTTTTCAAGATCACCTGAAACGAGGGTCTGAATTACTCATGGCACCGGGAACCTGGAGGCTCCTCGGCGCACTGCTCCTGCTCCTGGGCAGCAGCCTGCGTTCGGAGGAAATCATTCATTTCGAGCTGGCGGAAGGAAATGCCGGAGCCCGGCTTGCGGGTGCGGCACGGTTCGTCGATGGAGACGGAGGCGGTGTTTTCCTGACCGGCGAAAATCCTCACAGCCTCGGCGCCGTGTGGGCAGAAACCCCCGTTCCGGCTGAAAACGCCAGGGTTCTCGTTCACCTCGAATACTCGCTCTCCGTTCCCGGGCCCATGCCCGAGGTTGGAACGCTGGGCGGAGGCGTGCAGCTGATCATCGCCCGGGCGGGACAGGAGCTGGCGCTGGAAGGCGGCGAAGCGCTCGGCTCCGGGTCGGGAACCCCCTATCTCGGCATCGCCATCGATCTCGGCGGAGATGGAGAGAGAGGACCCGCCATCCCCCACCTGGAGATCAACCGCGACAGCAACCCGGCGCGGGAGCCCTCCCTTGCCACCAGCGAAGAGCTTCCGGACGTTCTCTCAACAGGCCTTACAGGCGCCACCTTCCGGCTGACGGCCGTGCTGGAGAGCAGCCGCCTGAGGGTCATCGCCACCTCCGAACACGACTGCTACGGCAGCCGGCTCCTCTTCGATGAGCCGGTTTCCCTGCCCCACCCCGGCGAACTCCGCATCGGAGTTGCGGCCACCAGCTCAGCAACTCCCGCGCTGCACCGCCTTCACTCCCTCGACATCCGCCTGGAGAATCCCCGGCCCAGCTTCCTGCGCGGGGACTGCAACCAGGATGGAAACGTCTGCGGGTCGGTGGGTGACCTGGTCGCGCTCGTCGAACGCTGTTTTCTCAACGGTCCTCCACCGCCCTGCGAGGCGGCCTGTGATGCCAATGGCGACGGCCGCGTCTGTGGCTCTGTTACCGACGTCGTCTACCTTGCCAACTACTGCTTCCTCGGCAATGGCCCTCCACCACCCCAGCCCTGGCCGGAATGCGCCGCCGAAGAGGAAGCCAGCCAGCCGGGGTGCCAGAACCCGGCGGCCTGCGGCGACGAACCCCCGGGATCCCTCGCCTGGCTCGGCAGAAACGACCTCGGCCACCGGGAATACTTTCGCTTTGCAGATGAAATGGTGATGGTCGAGCTCCCGGCGGGAAGCTTCGAGCAGGGTGACACCTTCTTTGATTTCGGTGGCGACGAATTGCCGGTGCACCAGGTAAGGATCACCGAGCCCTTCCTGCTGGCGAAGTTCGAGGTCAGCAACCGGCAGTACCGGATGTTTCTCGACGCCACCGGTTGCGGCGGGGCGGAGTGCGAGGGCTGTGACGATCACTACGGCTATACCGGCCCCGGCTCAGAGGCCTTCGACGGCTGCCACTATCCCGAGGGTGAAGCGGGGCTCTTCTGGGCCCGCAACGATGCTTATTTCAACCATCCGGATTTCGCCGGCTACCCCGTAACCTGGGTGGACTGGTTCGACGCAGTGGCCTACTCGCGCTGGGCAAACAGGGAAACCTCCACGGCATGGGATAACTTCCGCATCTACGGCCTCCCCACCGAATCGCAGTGGGAATACTCCGCCCGCTGCCGCGGCGGCGAAACTCCCCCGGGACGCTATCCCTGGGGAGGCAGCGAGGGACGCTTCAACTCTGCCGCCAATATCAATTCCGAGCTCTGCAACCATGCCGCCCCGCTCGGCCGCACCGACAGGGTGTGCAGCTATCCGGCGGGCCGGTCCTGGTTCGGGCTCTACAACCAGGCCGGGAACGTCTACGAATGGACCGCCGACTGGTACGAGGCCGATGCCTACTCTCGCGCCACCCGGAACGATCCCTTCACCGCCACCGGCGCTGTCTTCAGGCAGCTGCGCGGAGGAGGGTGGTTCGGCCCTCCCTTCAGCGTTCGCAGCGCCTATCGCTGCAACTTCCCGCCCCAGGAT
>JAYGDV010000347.1:0-9507 GCA_046582735.1 Planctomycetota bacterium | reverse complement strand
TGCATGCGCCCCGGGCTTGTAGTCTGCCTGGCGCTCAATGGGATCTCGCGCCCTCTGCAGAGGACCTTGAAGCTCTCAGGGTCGTCCACGTCGATGACAAGCAGCCCTGACGCGTCGCCCGTGGCGCAACCGATGTTGGAGCAGGGGGATGCCTTCCAGCGCTTCTCGATGGTCTGTGGGTCCCCTGTCGCATCCTTGAAGCCCTTGGACCCCTTCGTGGGGATCTTGGATCGCGGGGCCAGGGGGAAGATGGCCCAGTCCATTTCCTCTGCGTACCAGACTGCGGTGGTGGGGAGGGGGTTGGTAGTCATGCTCGCCTCCTTCCGATCCCCGCCAGTTGGACTTCTTCCTGCGCCCAGCGGATGATCTCTTCAGGCGAGAACAGAAAACGGCGCCCAGCCTTAAGAAGGGGGAGTGGGTGGTCTGACCGATGGATTAACCGGTCGAGTCCATCCAGAGAAATCCGCAGATAATCAGCGGCCTCAATTCGCGTTAAAAGAGAACTGGGCACCTGGGGTGCCTCGGTCGTGTTCGTCGTCATGACGTACTCCTAGAAAAGCCAAGGGAGGACTTTTCCGAGTAGTACGCCAGGCCGAGGCAGGCATTTGGCTAAACGCCTGGTCGAGTACTGGTGACTTCACTCGAGGAAAAACCGAGAAGAGGTCGGCCCACACCCTGTGGGCCTGAATGAAATGTAACTGTTAGTTGTCTGAGGGCAGTATTAGCACGGAGAAAAAACCGAGGTAACGAAGAACGGGCCATTGCCGCGGCTCTTCTCAAAAACGTTGATAGCCAGCAGGTCCTCAGCCCCCTCTACAGGGGTAACGGAGAAGCTCCTGTTCTTATTGAGAATGTCAGCCATCTCCAGCTCACGTTTGACCGCGCTATGGATCTCTCTCCTGCTGAGACCAGCGGGCCGCGGGCGAATGAAGTTCGCAATTCTCTTAGTTCTGGGGGCAATGAAATCCATGCCGCATTTTACCCCGCATAGGCAATCCTTCAACTGCTTCTGCCCCCGTACCCTGCCGTGGTGACTTAGAGATTACACATTTGTTACACACTCCCGCCCCAGCGCCCCAGGCCCCGAAAAGAAGAAACCCCGCAAGCCATTTGCCTGCGGGGTTTTATACTGGTGCGCCCTCAGGGATTCGAACCCCGGACCCGCTGATTAAGAGTCAGCTGCTCTGCCAACTGAGCTAAGGGCGCATAGTTGTCCTGATAACCCGGTAAACCGGGACGAGCCATTAGAACTTGAAGCGGTTTTCTGTCAAGACCAAGAACTGCGGAAAAGTAAGACCCCTCCGGTAATGTTCAGGCGGAGAGGTCTTTATAGACTGGCACGCCCGCCAGGACTCGAACCTGGAACCATTGGCTTCGAAGGCCACTACTCTATCCAATTGAGCTACGGGCGCATTGATTGCGGTACCTTTGCAATGCGGAATTATAGGCCTTTGGGGCGCGGACTGGAAGCAGGCAAACGGGTTCGGGACTTTAGCTTTTTTTCGTAATTCCAAAGGTTATTACCTGCTCAAAAACGCTTCGGAAGGAGGGCTGTTCTGCCGAAGAATACTTGTAGCCTTGAGAGGGGATGAGGCAATCAATCATCATGAACACACAGACTTTTACCACCACCACGGCCACCGGCCGCAGCGAGCTCCACCTGATGCTGGACAACCTGGCCAGCATCCTCGACCAGGAGCTCGATCAATCGAAGAAGCTTGCCGAGGTGCTCCGCCGCAGGGTGGAGGCCGAGGATCGCGACGATTTCAATGAACGCGAGCAGTGCCTCGGAATGGAGAGGGAGATCCTCTCCAGCCTGGCAATGATCGAAGGTGAGCGGGTTTCCGCCATGGGCGAGATCAGCCTGGTGCTCGGCTGCCGCCGCGCCAAGACGATGCGGATCGCCGAGCTGATCCTGCACGTTGAGCCTGAGTACCGCGATGAGCTCCTCGATGTCCGTGACATGATCAGGGATTGCGCCGAGGAAATCGAAGCCCTCAACAGCGCCAATGCCCGATTCCAGCGCTTCTGTGCAGACGGGATGGACCTCTATATCCCGATGAACGAGGGCGCCCCTGTCGACCTCGAGGAGGTCCTGAACTCAGCAGGCAAGCAAGTCGCCAGCGATCCGCACGAAAAGCTGGAGATCTCGCTGCCCCAGCAGGATCCCTTTGTCGAGGAAATGCCCAAGGGCATGCAGGCTCTCTTCGACGATCTGTTCGGAGAGGACTGAGGGTTTTTTCCGCTCGCGCCCAGGAGTTCTCCATCCGGAAAAAACAGGTTCCATCAAGGGCTTGTTTCCTGCCCGATTGCCTGTACAATCCTCCCTTTCCCCTTCGGGGTTTCCGTAACTCTAACTGTGGTCTGGCGATAAATGCACTATAAGCTGTTTGTCTTCGATCTGGACGAAACCCTCTGGACTGTTTCAGAGGGGCTTTGCTCCATGCTCAAGCCACCCTTTAACATGATTGCTCCTGATCGGCTGGAGACCAACGAGGGTTTCTGGATTGAGCTCAAACCGGGAGTGCACAAGCTCTTTGATTTTCTCAAGGAGCAGGAAGTCTATATCTCTCTCGCCAGTCGCAATGACCATAAGCCGACGATGGAAATCCTGTCTGCCTTCGGCCTCTCCGATGGGCTTACCTATCCCCAGATCTGCTGGAAGGCAAAGGAAGACATGCTGAAGATAATCCTCCGCAGGATCAAGAAACGCGACAAGGTCCAGATCAAGCCCGACGAGGTCTTTTTCCTCGATGACTGGGCGGACAATATCAAACCCGTCAGGCAATGGGGAGCCACCGCTCTGCTTTACGGCCAGGACGTGCTCAGCCACGATGAACTGGTCAGTATGCTGCAGTGAAACCGCCTGTTGGGGCTGAGTTTCGCGCTGTGTTGGCCACGGCTCGTTTCAAACTCTTTCAACACGGCCTTCTACAGGTTATATTGCCGCTATGAATGAGCTGGGATGGATTCTCCAGCTCGTGGGACTCATTTTAGTTCCCACGGCTCTTCTCCGGCCTTTTGCCATGGAAGAGTTCGGCATCCTGATGTTCGGGGCCGGGCTTTTCCTGGTCGGCAGGTACCTGGTCAGGGAGGAAGATTGAACCACTGAGGCTTACGGGGAGGTGAAGAGATTTGTCCCGCAAGGATTACCCGGTGAATTCAGAGGACGAAGGCCGAGAGGACAGTGCGCCTGGGGAAACCCCCGAGCCCGCATCCTACATGCCGGAGCGAAGCGTCGAGGAGCAGGTAGATGACCGCAATCTCCGCCCTGCGAGCTTTGATGAGTTCATTGGCCAGGCGCAGGTTGTAGACAACCTGAGTATAGCTGTGGGAGCAGCCCTGGACAGGGGCGAGGCCCTTGACCACATACTTCTGTCGGGCATGCCGGGGCTCGGTAAGACCACGATCGCCATGCTGCTCGGCGCCGAGATGGGGGCGGGTAAAACCCATGTGCTCTCCGGGCCGACCCTGGAGCGCGGCAAGGATGTGGTAGGAACCCTGACCCAGCTCGCCCGCGGCGATATCCTGTTTATCGATGAGGTTCATCGCATGTCCTCCCATGCCGAGGAGTATCTTTACTCCGCCATGGAGGACTTCCGAGTGGACCTGATCATCGACAGCGGCGCGGACTCAAGAAGTATCAAGGTCGATCTGAAGCCCTTTACCCTGGTGGCGGCGACGACAAGGGAGGGGTTGCTCTCAGCTCCCCTGCGCAGCCGCTTCCAGATTGTTGAAAAGCTCGATTGTTACCCGGTTGCCGAGCTGGCGCAGATCCTTAAGAGGTCAGCCGGGCTGCTTGGCTGCGAGATCGAGCAGGACGCCTGCGATGTTCTCGCCTCGCGCAGCAGGGGTACTCCCCGGTTTGCCAACCGTTTCCTGCGCAGGATCCGTGACGTTGCGCAGAACCAGGGCGACTGGAAGAGCGGGGATCCGCTGAAGGTGGGTATGGCTGCTGTCAGTGAAGGCCTTGAACGCCTGGGTGTCGATGAAAATGGCCTCGACCGGGTTGACCGCAAGATTCTCGCAGTGCTGTTCAGCTACAAGGGAGAGCCGGTCGGCCTGAAAACAGTGGCCGCCTCGGTGGGAGAAGAAAAACGAACCATCGAGGAGGTTTACGAACCCCACCTGATCCGTGAAGGCCTGATCACCCGCACCGCACGCGGCCGCTGCATCACCAGGAAGGCGGGTGAGCTTTATGGCGACCCCTCGAGCCAGCTGAGTTTCGTCTGATATCTGACCGTTTTCTCTTCCGCTCGATCCTGCGACCTATGTGCTCCACCCGTTATCTCCACAGCGCACTCCTGTTCTGCCTGCTGCTCTTTCCTGCCGGCTGCGGGCGCCGGCAGGAGCCGCTGCCTGTAGAGATCGAGCCGGCGGGCATCGAGGTGAGGATCCGGATTTTTTCCGCTCCCCGTGTGCTTTTCAGGATGGACGGGGCTGTGCAGGTGAAGTCGATTGAAGACGGCCGGGTTCTCTACAGTGGAGAGCAGGGAACCGTTGAGGCCGGCTGCGAGGGGCCCCTGGTGAGGATTGCGGGGAGAGTCTTTGACGAGGCCGTCAGGATCGAGAGATTGGTTGCCGGGCCGCAGGCGCAAGACACGGTGGTCTCTGCCGACCCACCTGCAGGGCAACCCGGTGCCGGAGATGTCCCGGTTCTTCTCCATCGAAGAGGTGCTGATTTCACCCTGTCTGCGGAGCGGGGAGGAGGCAATGCCCGCTCCTACCGGGGGGCGCTCGAGCTGAAGGTGGTGCAGGGTACCCTCGAGGCTGTGAACGCCGTTGACCTCGAGCACTACCTGCTGGGTGTTGTCGGTGCCGAGATGCCGGCCTATTTCGATGGAGAGGCGCTTGCTGCACAGGCGGTTGCCAGCCGGACCTTCGCCTTGTACTCGCTGCGCCGGGCGCTGGAGGCCGGTCGCAGCCCGGTGTTCAGGGCCAACACAGGCTTCCAGGTCTACAAGGGGGTGGCGGCTGAAACCCGCAGTATCCGCAAGGCGGTGGCGAAGACCAGGGGGCAGGCGCTCCACTGGCGGGGAGGACTCTTTTCCAGCTATTTCCACTCCACCTGTGGCGGACGGACCGCGAACGTAAGCGACGCCATCGGGGATGCCGCCCTGCAACCCCTCTCGGGGGTGGTCTGCGGGGGTTGCGATAACAGCCAGTTTTCAAGCTGGAGGTCGGTCCTGCGGGCTGAAGAGCTCGAGTCCCTGGCCCGGGCATACCTGGCCAGGACCCAGCCCGGGCTCCGGATGGGGAGGCTGGAGGGTATCGAGGTCTCCGAGCGTGCAGCTGATGGCAGGGTGCTCTACCTGCGCCTGGTCCATTCCCTGGGCTCCTTCGAGTGGTGGGCCTACAGCTTTCGCATGGCGGTAGAGGCTCGCGTTCCAGGGACCGTGCTCAGCACATCCTTCTCCCTCGTTCGCCAGGAGGCGGGGGAGTGGGTCCTGGCTGGGGCGGGCTGGGGGCATGGAGTGGGGCTCTGCCAGGTAGGAGCCAGGGGGCTGGTGAAACAGGGGCTTGATTACAGGCAGATCCTGCTGCATTACTACAGCGGCAGCGAGCTGGCAGAGGCCTACTGAGAGCACGCCCTTGCCACACACTCGTCTTTAGAGCAAACTCGCGTTTTCGTTTCTATGCGGGAACCCGTCGATGAGTCCTTCTCCACTGGAATTTACGGTCGTCGCCGAAGACGAATCATCCGCCGCCAGGCTGGGGCGCCTGCAGCTGCCCCATGGCGTGGTGGACACCCCGGCTTTTCTCCCGGTGGGAACCCAGGGGGCGGTCAAGGCGGTGACGCCGGAGCAGGTTGCCGCCACCGGTGCCCAGATGATCCTGGCCAATACCTACCACCTGGCCCTGCGGCCCGGTTCCGACGTGGTGAGGGAGGCCGGGGGGCTGCACGAGTTCACCGGCTGGAAGGGGCCTATCCTTACAGACAGCGGCGGCTACCAGGTTTTCAGCCTCGGTGATCTTAACAAGGTCGATGACGATGGGGTGACCTTCCGCTCTCATATCGATGGAGCCGAGATCCGCCTGACGCCCCGGCGCTGCATGGAGATCCAGAATGACCTCGGGGCTGACATCGTCATGGCCTTTGACGAGTGCCCACCCTACCCGGCCAGCCGTGAGCAGGTAGATGCGGCTGTCGGGAGGACCACCCGCTGGGCGGAGCTCTGCCGGGAAGCCCATGGCCGGGCGGCTGACCAGGCTCTTTTCGGTATTGTCCAGGGAGGGTGCTTCGATGACCTCAGGGAGGAGTCGGCCCGCCAGCTGCTGGAGCTTGATTTCCCAGGCTACGCCATCGGGGGGGTCAGTGTCGGGGAGCCGCCGGAGGATATGCGCCGCGTTGTCGAGGTGACGGCTCCTCTTCTTCCACCCGGCCGCCCGCGTTATCTGATGGGAGTCGGTATGCCGGAGGATCTTGTCGATATGTCGCTGCAGGGGATCGATCTCTTTGACTGCGTGGTGGCCACCCGTCATGCCCGCAACGCGGGTCTTTTTACCTCCAAGGGGGTGGTGAAAATCCGTAACAGCACCTGGAGAAAAGACTACAGGCCACTGGATGAGGATTGCTCCTGCTATACCTGTCGCGAGTTTTCCCGCTCCTACCTGCGCCACCTCTACCAACGCGGCGAGATCCTCGGGCCGGTTCTGGGAACGATTCACAACCTGGCCTGGTTCCAGGGCCTGATGTCGGGCCTGCGAGAGGCCATCGAAGCCGGATGCGGCCGGGAGTTCCGGAAAAGTTGCCGTGAAAAGGGGTTTTTTTCCGATCGTCCTGTTTCGGGCGAGTGAGAGTAGGGAAAACTATTGCATGCTCTGCTGCGATGGTTATGCTCGGTCTTTTCGGCATTTCCCACGAGGACCTGATCCATGCAGATACCTTTGCTTACAGAGTTCCTGATCCTTGCCCAGGAAGCTGAAGAGCCCGCGGCAGGCGCCTCCAGTTTCCTGAACAGCCCCATGGTCCTGATCCTGGGTATCTTCTTCATCTTCTGGTTCCTGATCATTCGCCCGCAGAGCAAGAAGCAGAAGGCACGTGAGCGCAAGGTCCAGTCGATGCAGAAGGGCGATACTGTCATGACTCATGGCGGCATCTACGGCCGGGTCGTCAAGTTGACCGACCAGGATGTCATCCTGGAGGTCGACAAGACCAGCAGGACACGGATCCAGTTCACCCGCACAGCGATTCTCGATATCCTCGATGTCCAGGGTGGACAGGGAGATGATTCCGCTGCCGGGAAAGCCGAAGAGGAAGAAGCCGTTGCGCCTTCAGCTAGCGGCCTCCAAGAGTAGCCCAAACAATGAAACTGACCCGCTTTCCGAGACTATCCCTGAGCTTTCCCCTGCTGTTGCTGGGTGTTGTGGCGCTTCCGCTGTTGCTGGAAGATCGAAACACCCCCGCGGCTGGTGATCTCTCCACGGTCTCCTCTTCGGCCACTGTAGCTGAAGAGGTGCCCGGTGAGAGCGGAGACAAGGGCGGAGAGCAGCAGGAAGGGCAGGATAGCGGTACGCCCGCGCGGCCTCATGCCCCGGCAGGCATCTGGGAAGAAGCCCTGCAGGTGGGGGTTCTCCAGGCGGAGCCGGTCGCGAGGCAGCTGAGCCCCGGTGATCCCGGCAGCAGTCTCTCCTGGTGGAACGGGGCTCTTTTTCCGCTGGAATTGAATACAGGTTTTTCTTTCTGCACTCTCAGTCACTCGTCCTCCTGCATCCCTGCAGGTGCCGGGCGGGTTAACCATCCGGTCCGCGGTCCTCCCGCGATCTGAGATTTACTGCGAACCATCGATGGATGGCGGGCGCTGATCTACTTCAGGGGCGCCCCTGGAAGTAACTGAGACATCCGTCAAACCCCGACTGCGATTTACCCTTTATCTCTAAGGAAAGAAAATGATTAAGCGAACAGGTATTGGCTGGGCCTTCCTGGCCGGCTTCATAGCGCTCTGCGTGTACACCCTTCACACAGACGATGGGTTCTTCAAAAACATCAACCAGGGCATCGACCTGCAGGGAGGTACCGAGCTGCAGTACAAGCTCGACCTCAGCAGCATCAAGGGAGCTGCGAACTCCGATGTAACGGAGCAGATCAAGGACATCATCTCCAACCGTCTCGATATCTACGGTCTCAAGGAGATCCGTATTGCGATCGAGGGAAGCGACCGCCTGGTGGTGACGATTCCAGGCAGTGACAGCGCCTCGACGGAGTTTATCCAGGAGCAGATCCAGAAGGCTGGAAAGATGTCTATGCAGCTCGTGATAAACGCGGCAGAGCATACAGCCAAGATACCGGAGTACCGTGACGCTTATGTAAAATGGGAAACTGATTTCAAGGCGCACGTAAAGGTCCATGATGCATGGGAGGCCGGTGGCAGGGTTGGAGAAGAGCCGTCGGAACCCATCCCGCCGGAGTATGTTGTCTGGCCGGAAATGGAGAAAGACGAGGATACCGGCAAATGGGTACCGAAAGGGCAGCTGGTTCTGTCCAATATCCCGAGGGATGTTGTGGATGGGGACCAGATCAAAGGCGCCGCTGTCTCGATCAATCCGCAGGACAGCAGCGACATGGTGACCTTCTCCATGGATGACGGGGATGAGGGGGCTATCAAGCTTGGCCAACTCACCAGCGACAATATGGGCGAACGGCTGGCCATCGTTATGGATGGCCAGGTGATCTCGGCGCCCAGTATCAGGGGGCAGATCACGACCAATGGCCAGATCACAGGAGATTTCACCCGCCAGGAGGTGGTCAGTATTGTCACCATCCTCAATGGTGGAAGCTTGCCCACCAAGCCGCAGCTTATCTCGAGAAATACGGTTGGTTCGCTGCTTGGAAAGGAATCGGTTGAGTCCAGTAAGAAGGCCATCCTTATCGGGCTTGTCCTGGTCATGACCTCGATTGCACTCTATTACCTGATGGCCGGTCTCGTGGCTAACTTTGCCCTGGCCTTCAACATGCTCGCGGTGCTGGCCTATGTCGCCTGCTTCCGCCAGACCCTGACCCTGCCGGGCGTTGCGGGAATCCTGCTCACGATCGGTATGGCGATCGATGCGAATATCCTGATCTTCGAGAGGGTTCGAGAAGAGCGAATCAGGGGGAAGACCCTGCTGCAGTCCCTGACGACAGGCTACCAGAGAGCCTTTTCTGTTATCTTCGATTCAAACCTGACCACGGTGATTACAGGACTGGTGCTCTTTAACTTCGGGACCGGGCCGGTGAAGGGCTTTGCGATCACCCTGATCGCGGGAATTATCATCAGTTTCATCTCCTCCCTGTTTGTGACGCGCCTTATCATCAGCACCCTTCTCAATGCCGGTATTATCAAGAAGCTGAACATGGTCTCGGCGTTCTCCACTCCGAAATTCGTCTTCAGCAAGATCCAGAAGCCCTTCCTCGTTATCTCGGCCCTGGTGATCATCGGCTCCTGGGCCGTTGTCATTCCCAGGGGGATGGATAACTACGGCATCGATTTCAACGGAGGTGCCCGTGTCGGTTTCTCCCTTAAGGAA